>JANNDF010000554.1:0-4674 GCA_031387445.1 Planctomycetia bacterium | reverse complement strand
GACCGGAGGTGATTGCCTCCGGTCGCTCACGCTCCCGGCTCGCCACTCTCACTTCTTCCGCCGCACGCTCTTGATAACGACGTCTTCCACCGGCACATCCGGCATGCCGCCCGCCATGCCGGTCTTCACGCCGGCCATCTTGTCCACCACGTCCAGGCCGGCCACCACCTTGCCGAACACGCAGTAGCCCGGCTGCTTGTTCGCGTCCACGAAGTCCAACCGCTTGTTGTCCACCAGGTTGATGAAGAACTGGCTGGTGGCCGAGTCCGCCTTCGCCGCTCGGGCCATGGCCACCGTGCCGCGGACGTTGCTCAGCCCGTTGTCCGACTCGCACGGGATCGGGTCGTTCGCCTTCTTCTCCTTCATCCCCGGCTCGAACCCGCCACCCTGCACCATGAACTTGGGGATGACGCGGTGGAAGGTCAGCCCGTCGTAGAACTTGTCGTCCGCGTACCCGAGGAAGTTCTTCACCGTCTGCGGGGCCTTCTCGGGGAAGAGTTCGATCTCGATGTCGCCCAGGCTGGTAGCCATGACCACCGTCGTGTCGCTCCCTCTCCCTGGCTTGGGGACCGGCGCGGCGACGGCGGACGACACGGCGACGAACACCAGGGCGAAGGCGTGTAACCGGCACATGGTACAGACCGGGTTCGTGGTTGAAGCTTGGGGTGGCATCCGGTACGAAGTGCTTGAGTGTATCACTCCCCATTCACTGCCACCACCATGCCGACACCCGACGACCGAGACGACGACCGCCGGCGCCGCCCGGCCCGCGCCGACGACGACCGGGACGAGGGCGACGACCGTCCGCGGCGACGCCGGCGGCGGGACTACGACCCCGACCCGACCGGCGGCCTCATCCCGCTCAGAAATGGGATGGCCCTGGCGGCGTATTACTGTGGGGTGTTCTCGTTCATCCCCTGCTTCGGCATGGTGCTCGGCCCGCTGGCCATCGTCTTCGGCTTCCTCGGCCTGAGTCACGCAAGGAAGTACCCGGACGCGAAAGGGAAAGGACATTCGCTCGCCGGCATCGTGTGCGGCGGGGTGAGTACGCTCGGGCACATCGCCGCCGTGGTCTTCGTCCTGATCGCTTCTCGCCCCTGACCCCGGTGCCGCCGATGCCCCCACCCGCCCGGAAACCCGACCCGCAGACCGACTACGAAGACCCGATCGACCGGCTGTACCGCCGGCGACCAGGCAAGACGCGTGACAAAGATGAGAAGGCGGAGAAGACGCCCAGTTCGACCGCCACCGTCGCGTTCTACTTCGGCATCCTCGGGCTGGTGCCGTGCCTCGGCCTGCTGTTCGCCCCGCTGTCCATCCTGCTCGGGTTCATCGGCCTCGCCCAGACCCGCGACCCGATGGTGAGCGGGAAGGGGCGGGCCAAGTCGGGCATCTGGTTCGGGATGATCGGGGTCGTCATCAACTACCTCATCCCGATCGGCTTCTACATCTGGGCGGGCATCCGCGGCGGGTTCCGGTAGGGTGGGTCGCTCTCTCCGAGAGCGACATCGGCACCGACTCTCGGAGAGAGTCGGCCACCTCACTTCACGGTCACCTCGACCTCGGCGCTGAACACCAGGCCAGGGTCGCCGCGGCCGGCGAGCGTCTTCGCCAGCACCGCCACCGTGCGGCTCACCTCGCCGGCGAACAGCTCCTTCCCGCCCTTCGTCACCGTCACCGACTTGTCCAGGTCGGCCGTGCGGTCGTCGAACCGCACGATCAGCTTCTCCACCTTCTCCGCGGTGGTGATGTCTACCGTCTGTTTGTCCCGCTTGGCGACCACCAACGAATCGCCCTTCGCCTCCTTCGGCGGCACCGCGAGCCAGTAGCTCCGCTCGTGCGGGGTGCCGGTCTGCTTCCACACTACTTTGGCCGGCACCGGGTCGCGGGCGAACGACGCCATCCACGGCAGGGCGAGTTTGTCCTCCAGGTTCATCCAGTGCGGCTTGCCGGGGTGAATGCGGACGAGGTGCTCGTACCCGTCGGGGTCTTCGACCCGCAGTTTGTCCAGCGCCTGGCCGTACTCCTTGCCCACCGTGTTGCGGTTGTACGCCGCGTCGCTCCCACCCACTTGCAGGGCGAACGGCACGTTGCGCAGCGACAGCGGCGACACCCCGTTCGGGTGCCCGGCCATCATCGCCGCGGCGGCCCAGTGGTCGGCCATCCGCGGGGCGAGCTGGTACACGCCGTCCCCGCCGGCCGAGTAGCCCATCACATACACCCGGTTCGGGTTCACCTCTTCGAGCACGATCAGGTCTTCGATCAGCCGGGTGAAGAGGCGGTCGATGTGCCCCTCGTGCCACAGGTTCCAGGTGTTCGTCGGGGCACGCGGGGCGAGGTAGATGCCTTCGTCGGGTTGGTACAGCTTCTTCTGGTTCTCGTACTGTCCGTCGTTCACGTTCGCCGGTGCCCCGCCGCCGCCGTGCAGCGAGATCCACAGGCTCCACCCGTCTTTCGGCTTCTTGGCACCGAACGTCTTGTAGAAGAACGGCATCTCCAGTTTGTCTTCCTTCAGCACCCTCAGCTTCAGTTCCTCGGCGCGGTCCTTCTTGATGATCTCGACGTGCAGCTTCCACAGCGCCTCTCGGGCGGCGGCGGCGTCGGCCTTCGTGAGCGGCACGGACGCGAACGGTTTGTCGGCCAACTCCGCGACGCTCGCGGGCTTGGCGTCAATGGCCGCCTTCAGGTCTTTGAGCGCGGCGGCCGATTTATCGGCATCAGCGGCGACCAGCGGAGCGGCGAGCAGGATGAGTGCGATGAGTGTGCGCATGGGTCGATCCGCGGATAAGAGGAGCCACGGAGCACACCGATGAAAGGCGGATCAGACCAGAAGACAGATTGAATTCTGCTCTGATCCGTGCCTGCATCCGTGTGATCCGTGGCCGAATTTGATCTCACTTCAACCGCACTTCCACAACCTTCGTTTCGCCCGCCTTGCCGGTGGTGAAAGTCTGTTTCTGGTCGCCGACGGTTACGGTCACTTCCGTGTTCGGCGGCAGGTCGAAGGTCAGGTGGTTGTTGGCGTCGGCGGTGTCGTCGTTCGACTTGCCGGCGTGTTCCTTCTTGGCCGCGTCGGTCACGGTCACGGCTTTCACCACCCGCTTGCCGTCGGCGTTCAGCACCTTCACTTGCAGCTTGAACACGTCCTTCGCCGCCGGCTTGGCGTAGCGGTCGGTCACGTTGACGGCATGAACGCTGGTGTCGCGGGTGGCCCACACGAGCGGGAAGTGCGTGTCGGCCGGCTTGTAGCTGGTGGCGAAGATGCCGTGCTTCGGGTCGTCCCTCTTCGCCTCGCTCGCGTTGCCGACGAACCACCCGCGGTTCAGCCCGGTCGGGTCGGGCTCGCACGCCCCGGTGAACTTCCAGTCCTTGTCCCACACTTCCACCCAGGTGTGGTTGCCACTCTTGTTCGCCCACAGCGGGGTGCCCACCACCCGCGCCGGCACACCCACCGCGCGGCACGCATCCACCAGAATGATGCTGAGGCCCGTACACGACGCCTTGCCGCTCTCCATGCTCTCGGCCGGGCTTTGGTTCGGCTTCTTCCGCTGCGTGCTGTACCCCACCTTCACCTTCTTGAACAACTCGCCGTTCAGCGCCATGGCCACGTCGGTCGGCGTCTTGCACCCCTTCACGATGGGGGTACACAGGTCGAGCATCTCCTGCCGCCAGGCGTCCCGGGTCTCGTCCACGTTGGCGTAAGGCAGCACGTCGTTGAAGAAGAGGTCTTCGGGAATGTCCTTGCCCCAGGGCATGTCCGCACGGGCCTTGTACGCCAGCTTCGCGTTGGTGATGAGGTAGTCGGCCTTCAGCGCCTTCAGGTCGCCCTCGGGCATGTGTTCAACGAGGAAGGCCATGCCCGCCTGCTGTTCCTTCGGCACGCCTGCCAGAGCCTTCTCGATCTCGCCGCGGTTGTCCTTCGCCTTCACGAGCGCCTTCTCGACCGCGTCGGGCCACTTCCCCTTGTCGGCGGCGGTGGCGAACGGGGCGACACACAGGGCGACGGCGAGTGCGAGGCGGGTGGGCATGAGGTGTCCATCTGGTGGGAACAGGGCCGATTGTACCGAATCCGGACGCACGGTTGGCACGAAAGTCGGTCAGCGCGGTTGCGTGTCGAAACGGCGGCGGCGATAATCCCCTCGCCGGGGTGCCACGCCGGCGCCCCATCTCCCCGTCCGCCCTGCGGAGGATCCGACCCATGAAGAAACTGATCGCTGCCCTCGCCCTGACCGGCCTGTTCGCCGCCGGCACGTTCAGCGCCATCGCCCAGGCGCCGAAGAAGGAAGAGCCGAAAAAGGAGGACCCGAAGAAGCCGGCCGATCCCAAAGTCGATCCGAAAGTGGATCCGAAGAAGCCGGTCGAACCCAAAGTCGATCCGAAAGCCAACAAGGGGAGCATCACCATCAAGCCGGACGCGAAGGGGCGGTACCGCCTGCTCATCAAGGACGCGGACGGCAAGGGGATGCTCATGACCGCCGGTAACGGGTTCGAGACCGAGAAGGAAGCCCGCGAAGCGCTCGAAGAGGTCAAGGGCATCCTCGCCACCGGCAAGGTGACGGTCGAGAAGGCCGACGCGCCGGACAAGGGCAAGTGACGGATGTCTCTGGTGAACCGGCGGAGTCAGCCGCCTGGGTGCGGATTACCCAGGCGGCTGACGCCGCCAGTTCACCGAGC
>JANNDF010000567.1:0-7336 GCA_031387445.1 Planctomycetia bacterium | reverse complement strand
CGCGTTGCCGGCCCGGATCAGGTCGTCCGCCGTCAGGTCGGTCCGCGGCGCCGCCGCCACCAGCACGGCCAGCAGTGGAACGAGTGTCAGCAGCCACCGGGTCGAGCGCATCACAACCCCTCGCGTGCCTTCACTATACCGGACGACCGACGGGGGGAAGAATACCTCACTTCTTCTCGCCGATGCACCACAGGTGCTTGGTGGTGCGGAGGAAGATCTGCCCGTCGGAGATGGCGACGGACGAGTTCGTCTGTTCGCCGGGGGTGAGCTTGTTGGTCGCCAGGATCTCGTACTTCGGCTTGGCCGCCAGCACCACCGTCGTGCCGTCCCGCATGAGGATGTACAGTCGCCCCTCGGCGTAGACGAACGACCCCCACGTCGGCCCCTTCAGTTTCACCTCGTCCGCCCACAGGTTCTTGCCGGTGGTCAGCTCGTAGCACCGCGGCGAGCCGTCGTCGTCCACGATGTACACGTGCTCGCCGACGATCACCCCCGACCCGACCCGCTGGTTGGCCGGCTTCTCGTGCCGCCACAGCCGATCCTTGCTGATGTCGCCGGTGCCGCCCAACTTCACCGCCATCGACGACTTGCCGTACCCCGACATGCCCACCGCCACCCCGTTCGCCACCAGTGCGGACGTGTACACGAAGCTCTGCAGGCCGTCGCACTTCCACAGTTCCTTGCCGGCCTTCGGGTCGAAGGCTTTCAGGTGCGGTCCCACGCCGAACACCAGTTGATCCTTAACGTCCACCTTCACCACCACCGGCGTGGCCCACGACCCCTCCTTCTCGTCGTGCTCCCACACCGTCTTGCCGGTCGTCGTGTTCATGGCGATGAGGAAGTTGCGGCCGGTCTTCTCGTTCGGCCCGCACCACTGGATGACGGTGTCGCCGTACAGCACCGGCGAGGCGCTGTTGCCGTAGGCGTGTTCCCACTTGCCCAGGTCGGTGCGGGCCCACAGTTCCTTGCCGGCGAAGTCGTAGCAGAACACGCCGGCCGACCCGTGGCACACCACCACCCGCTCGCCGTCGGTCGTCGGCGAGGCGTTGCAGTACCACGTCGGGTTCCACGCCTTCTCCGCCTCCTTGTACTCCACGTCCTTCTTCCACACCTGTTTGCCGTCCTTGCGGTCCAGGCAGATCAGGCTCCGCACCGTGCCACCCTTGTTCGCCTGCGTGAGGAATATGCGATCCTTCCAGACAATCGGCGTGGAGTTACCGTGGTCGGCCAGGTCGATCTTCCACACGACGTTCTCTTTGTCGCTCCACTTGAGCGGCACGTTTTTCTCGTCGCACTGGCCCTGACCCGTAGGCCCGCGCCACGACGGCCAGTTGTCGGCGAAAGAGGCGGAAGCCGACACGACGAGTGTGAGCGCTGCGAGCAGGGACCGAGTCATGTGTGTTCCTCCGGAAGCAGGGACGGTTCTTCTGCGGAGCAAGCGGTGTGCAGGCGGGCGACGGCGGCGGGCAGGTCGGCGGGCGGGGTGCCGGACGCCGATGTGAGGCGCTCCCGCCCGCTCTACTTGGGCGTCGCCGGCGGCTTGCCGGGTGGGGCCTTGACGGTTGCGGCAGCAGGCGGGGCGGCTGCGGGTGGCGGCGTCCGGCGGATCGATCGAAGTCGCCACTTCTCGTTCTCCTGCACGAAGTCCATCGTCAGCGGCACCACTCGGCCGCCGCGGGCGACCACGTACCCCTCCAGCGTCCACACGGTGTCCGGCGCCCTCTGATCGTCCACGCTCTTCTCCTCCCACCGGGTGTAACCGACCAAATCGAGGTCCTTGAGGGCCGCCTGGAACGTTGCCTCGTCCGTCTCGGCCCTGTAGGCCAGGGCGGCCCCGGCGTAGGCGTCTCCCGCCTTCCCCTCCCCGAGCAACCGGAGCACCTTCTCCGCCTCGACCCGGACGCCCGCCATCTCTTTCTGCCTGAGCCCCATCGCGAAGATGGTCAGGCCCCCGCACCCAACCACGAGGAGGGTGGCCAGGACCGCGCACCCGATCAGGCACCCCTTCGTCTCGGCCGGGGTGAGCGGCTTCGAGGCGGCGGTCGCGGTGGCCTTCCCGCACTTGGGGCACCGATCCCCCTGGAAGTCGTCCCGGCCACCGCTGAACTTGCAGCCCTCACACTTGATGCCCACCAGGAGCAAGCCGCACCCGGGACACTTGCTGGCGTCCCTGCTGACGCTGGTGTTGCAGTTGTTGCACCTGTACGTCGCCATTCTCGGCCTCCCCGGCAGTGCTGGAGCACGAAGGTGTACTGACGGGCGTTGACGGTCCACAGGGCGGGTGGTCGCCACCAGCGGGCGACGGGCCGTGTCGTCCCCAGTTTCGTGCGCGTACCAAGATGGACGGAGTTCCGTCTGCGAGGTGTCACAGGTCCAAGGGTTGATGCCCCTCGACCCCGACCCCACCCGGCGGAGGAACCGCCATCTGCCCGACCGCCGTCGTTGGTTGGATGCTCACCATAACCGCCGACCCGCGTCTGAGCCAGCAGAAACCCCTGACCGAGCTGGTCGGAGCCACCGTCCGCGTCTGCCACAGCACCCTCTCCGCCCGTGCCTCCGCGCCAGTGCCTCGAACACCGACACGCCGGTGTCCCTCGGCCGCGGTGGAGGAGGCCGGTTCGGACGTCACGGGGAGTTCCTGGGTGCGTGTGCTTCTGCGTGTGACCGCCGCCACCACAGGAGTCAAGCGGGCGAGGCCGGCGGGGTCGCTATACTTCACGCATTCCCACCCCCCGAGGCCACCCTATGCACCCGCACAAGCCGAGCTACGACCGGCACGCCGGCACTGCCAGCAACAAGGCGTTCCTGAAGCAGATCAGCCGCCAGCGGATCGACCCGCCGGCCGTGCCCGGCGGCATCTCCGCGGCCGATTTGATCGACTCGGCGTTCCTCAGTTACAACGGCGGGCGGTTGCGGGAGGGGTGCCAGCTCTACGCCCAGCGGATGCTCGCCCCGGATTGCACGGTGGGATTGGCGCTCAGCGGGGCGCTCACCCCGGCCGGGCTGGGCATGAGCTGCCTGGTGCCGCTCGTCGAAGCCGGGTTCATCGACTGGATCATTTCCACCGGGGCGAACCTGTACCACGACACGCACTACGCCCTCGGCATGGACCTGTATCAGGCCGGGCCGAGCCTGCCCGACCTGGAACTCCGCGAGAATCAGGTCATCCGCATCTACGACATCGTCTTCGACTACGAGAACTTGCTCGGTACCGACAAGTTCTACCGCACCCTGCTGCGGGCCGACGCCTTCCAGCACACGTTCAGTACGGCGGAGTTCCACAACCTCGTCGGCAAGTACCTCAACGAGCGCGAGGAGCAGACCGGGCTGAAGGGCAAGTGTCTGCTCGCCGCGGCGTACCGGGCGGGCGTGCCCATCTACACCAGCAGCCCCGGCGACAGCAGCATCGGCATGAACATCGCCGCGCTACAGCTCGAAGGGTACAAGTTGAACATCGACCCGTTCCGCGACGTGAACCAGACGGCCGCCATCGTGTGGGAGGCGAAGGCGAACGGCGGGACGAGCGGGGTGTTCATCCTCGGCGGCGGGTCGCCGAAGAACTTCATGCTGCAAACCGAACCGCAGATTCAGGAGGTGCTCGGGCTGGCCGAGAGCGGGCACGACTACTTCTTGCAGTTCACCGACGCGCGGCCGGACACCGGCGGGCTGAGCGGAGCAACACCGTCCGAAGCGATGACCTGGGGCAAGGTCGACCCGGACAAGCTGCCCGGCACCGTGACGTGCTACGTCGATAGCACACTGTCGCTGCCGCTCATCACGGCTTACGCGATGACCCGCGTGCAGCCCCGCCCGCTCAAGCGGTACATCGACAAGCTGCCCGAACTCACCCGCAAGCTGCACGACCGCTACGCCGAGGTGCGGAAGGAACGCGGGGAGTGATGACCCAGCTCAGCAGCGGCGGGGCACCGATGAGCTTTGAACTCCCAGAAACGATGCGACCACTCCCCCGAAAGGCTAAGGGGCCGACACTGTTTTCAGGGACCTCGCCCCCTCTCACGGCGAGTAACCCTTTCTCTCATACATGTACCCGGTGAAGCTGTCTCATTCCATCGCTTTCTTGGGTCGGCCGTTGATGAGGGTGAGCAGTTTGGAACGGACGGTCTGGAAGTAGCGAAGGCTGTTGCGGACGGAGGACTTCAGGTCGGCGATCGCGTCGAACAGTCGGTTGTGCGTGGCCCTCCGCCTCAGCGTCTTCCAGAATCGCTCGATGACGTTCAACTGCGGGCTGTCACTCGGCATCCGGTAGAACTCCAGGTGTGGGTTCTCCGCCAACGCCGCGTCGATCAACGGCCCGCGGTGCCACGGGGCGTTGTCGATCGTCAGCACCACCCGGTTGAACTCCGCCTCGGGGGACATCCGCCCGACGTGCCGCAAGTGGTCGGCGAACGCCCGCTGCATCCGCCGCGTCTTGCTCTCCGTCGCCGTCCGGTTGGCCGCCTGGAGGCTCTCCAGGGTGTTCGCATGCACCGCCCCGGTGAGCAGGTTGAGGACGGCGAACACGGACAGCACGTCCTTGCAGTCCCGCGTCCCGACCACCGGCCGGTGCCCCTTCACCCCCAGCGTGGCCGTCAGGGTGGGCACCATCTGGAACCGCGCCTCGTCCTGGCTCAGCAGGACGAGTTCGCCCGCCGCCGCCTTTTTTTCAGCCCGGCCAGCTCCTCCTTCGCCTTCGCCTGTTGGCCCTCGTCGCCGCGAAGGGAGCGGTAAGTGGGGCGGTACAGGCGGATGCCGATGCGGGAGCAGAACCGCGGCATGGCGGAACGGGAGGTGTCGATCCCTTTGACCCGCTTCAGGTGGTCGGCCAACTCCTCGTGCGTCCAGTTGGCCCGGTCCAGCCCCTGGCTCACCGGGCCACCGATGACCCACCCCTTGATCTCGTCCGCGAGGGCGGCCGGGATGCCCGGCTCCTTGCCCTTGGCCTTCTTGGGCCGCAAGGCGTCGAGTCCGCCGTCGCAGTAGGCGGTGACCCACCGGGTGACGGTCTTGCGGTGGACGCTCAGGTCGGCGGCGATGTCCTGGTGCGGGCGGCCCTTGTTGGCCAGGAGGACGATCTGGAGGCGGTCGCGGAGTTTCCTGTCCGCCGTGGAGCGGAATTCGGCCTCCAGAATCTGCGCCTCGGCCTCGGGCAATCGGATGCGAATCATGGCGGCCTCCTGCCGACGTACGTGACTTCCCCTCCTCCCAGGGTAGGAAATAGACAGCGTCAACGGGTACGTGTATCAGGGGGAAAGGGCCTCCTCGGCCAGCGTTACCGAGTGCCCACACACGTTGCCGAGGCGAGTCGCCCCCGCTCCCCTACGAGGGGGAAGGTCGCTGGGAAGCAGAGCCACCTGGCGGGGAAAGGATGCCCCACTCTCCCACAACCACGCAGCCCGGAAGGTGGCGGCCCCTCACCCATGGCGGGGAGGAGTCCGGTCAGGGCGAACCCGGCCTACGTTTCGTATCACCCCGAATCTGCCGGTTGTGCCGAAGGGGGACTCTGTGCGTGTCGGGCAATCGGGGCGAACTCGGAGGAATTGCTAGGATCGCAAGATGAGGCGGATAGACTCATTTTAATCTCCCCGCCCCCGGTCCCCGTGCCCCCGAGTTCCGGCATGGCCTTCTCCGCGCCTCAGTCCCTCTCCTCCATCCGCTACAAGCTGTACAGCTTGATCCCGCTCACCCTCATCGCCGTCGGCGTGGCGGTGGGCATCGGCTTGTTCGTCGAAGCCACGTACGGCATCGGCGGGCCGGTCGACAGCCGCCTCACAGCGCGGGATGAGTTCCTCTCCGAACTGGACCCGTCGGTCCTGTTACCGACTTTGGGTTACGTGTCGGTGCTCGAGTTGGAAACCGAGCGGAAGCCGGAAGAGGTGGTCAAATGGGTGATGAACTACCGATCCGCCGAGGCGAAATTCCGCGACGCCCGCGAGAAACGGCTGCGGCAACTGCCCGACGGTGAGGTGAAGCGGTTGCTGGAGCGCGACATCAGCGAACGGGCGGAGGAGATGTTCCAATTGGTGAACAGCCGGTACATCCCACTGGTCGAGCGGGCGGCGCGAAAGGAGGTGGTCGAGCAGGCCGAAATCTCCGCCGTCATGCGGGAGGTCGGGCACCGCTTCTACGAGCTCAAGAAGGTGGTCGAACGGGCGCGGGACATGACCAAAGACGAGGTCGTCGCCGACCGCCAGCAGTCGGCCAGCGCCGCCCGCTTCTGGGGGGCGGTCAACATGTTCATCGCGGTCGTCGCCCTGGCCTTCCTGGTCGGCGTCAAGTACTTCGTCGCCCGGTCGATCGTCCAGTCGGCGAACGTGCTGAACGCCCGCATGAAGGAGCTGGCGAGCGGGGCGAGCGACCTGACAGCCCGCGTGCCGGTGGGGAGCCGCGACGAGCTGGGCGTGCTGGCCGAGAGCATCAACGGCATGATCGTCAAGATTCAGGGGATCGTGGGCAAGGTGCGGGAGTCGAGCCTGCAAGTCCTGTCGGCGGCGTCGCAGATCGCGGCCACCTCCCGCAGCCAGGAGGGGACGGTGAACACGCTGGCCACCTCCACCACCCAGGTGGCCGCGTCGGTTCGGGAGATCTCGGCGACCAGCAAAGACCTGTCCGGCACGATGGACGAGGTGAGCCGGGCGGCCGCTCACGCCTCGGAGTTGGCGACCACCGGCCGCGACAACTCCACCCGCATGGCCACCGAGATGAAGCGCCTGGTCGAGTCCACGTCGAGCGTGTCGGCCAAACTGGGCATGATCCGCGAGAAGGCGGACGCCATCAACGCCGTCGTCACCACCATCACGAAAGTGGCCGACCAGACCAACCTGCTCAGCATCAACGCGGCCATCGAGGCGGAGAAGGCGGGCGAGTACGGCCGCGGGTTCCTGGTGGTGGCCCGCGAGATCCGCCGGCTGGCCGACCAGACGGCGGTGGCCACCCTGGACATCGAGACGATGGTGAAGCAGATGCAGGACGCGGTGAGCGCCGGGGTGATGCAGATGGACAAGTTCGCCGACGAGGTGCGAACGGGCGTCGGCCAGGTGACGACCATCAACCAGATGACGCACGAGATCATCAGCGAGGTGCAGAACCTGAGCGGGCGGTTCGAGTTGGTGAACGAGGGGATGCGGAACCAGTCCACCGGCGCCCAGCAGATCAACGACGCCATGACGCAGATCGCCGACGCCGCCCGCCGCAGCGCGCAAGCCATCCACGAGTTCGAGCAGGCGACCGCCCACCTCCGCGGGTCGGTGGAGGGGTTGAACGCCGAGATCGGACAGTTCAAAATCTAGCGGCCGGAAAGTAGGTGCCGCCTGCCGGGCGGCACTTTCAGACCGTGCCG
>JANNDF010000493.1:0-1909 GCA_031387445.1 Planctomycetia bacterium | reverse complement strand
GGTGGGCGGGGACGCGGCGAAGGCGCTCGGCAAGGCCGTGTACGAGGTCATGAAGAAGGTGAAGCCGGACATGGAGAAGGACCTCCTGGCGAAGGCGAACGCGGCCGTCGTCAAGGCCGCCGACACGAAAGAGGTGCGAGTGGAGTTGGGGGGCTTGCTCAAGGCAAAGAAGTAGCCGCGGGTCGAACAGGTGAACCCCGGCAGTGATGCCGGGGGTGATCGGTTCCGCAACTCCCGGCATCACTGCCGGGGTTCACCCGGAATCACACCTCCGCCCAATCCTGCGGCTTCAGCCAATAGTCGGTCAACTCCGCCTCCGGGCTGCCCGGCTCCGCCCTCCAGTCGTACACGTACCGCAACACCGGCGGCAGGCTCATCAGGATGCTCTCGGTGCGGCCGTTCGTCTTCAGCCCGAAGATGGTGCCGCGGTCGTAGATCAGGTTGAACTCGACGTACCGCCCGCGGCGGTACTCCTGGAACGCCCGCTGCTCCGGGGTGTACTGCGTATCTCTGCGCCGCTGCACGATCGGCACATACGCCTCGGGGAAACTGTCGGCCGCCTCCCGGACGAACGCGAACGCCTTCTCCATGTCCCCGCCGGCGGTGAAGTGGTCGAAGAAGATGCCGCCGACCCCCCGGTGCTCGTGCCGGTGCGGCAGGTAGAAGTAGCTGTCGCACTCGGCCTTCATCTTGGCGTAATCCACCTGCGGGGCGAACGCGTCGCACGCCTGCTTCCAGGTGCGGTGGAAGTGAACCACGTCCTCCCGCACCGCGTAGTACGGGGTCAGGTCGGACCCGCCGCCGAACCAACTCGCCGACCCGTGCGTGAGGAAACGGAAGTTGCCGTGAACCGTCGGGACGAACGGGTTCCGCGGGTGCAGCACCCAACTCACGCCGGTGGCGGTGAACGCCAACCCGTCGCCCGGCATCGTCTTGGCGAACTCCGGGCTGAACTCACCGTGCACCTCCGAGAAGTTGATGCCGCCCTTCTCGAACACCCCCCCGTTCTCCATCACTCGGCTACGTCCGCCACCGCCGCCGGGCCGCTCCCAGGCGTCCTCGCGGAACTTGGTGGTGCCGTCGGCCGCTTCGATGGCGGCACACAGGCGGTCTTGAAGCCCGCGGAGGTACTCGACGGCGTCGGCGTGCAGGGTCATGACGTGGCCTGCGAATTGTGGATGTCGGGGTACAGAATCATTCTACAAATCCGCCTGCACCAGTCGCTCTTCTCTTCCCACCGCTCGCAACACCGCTTCCGCGGCCAGGTAGCCGCTCCGCACCGCCCCTTCCATCGTCGCCGGCCAGCCGGTCGTGGTGTAATCCCCGGCCAGGTACAAGCCGGCTACCGGCGTCTGTTGCGTCGGGCGGAACGCATCCACACCCGGTCCGGCGCTGAACGTTGCGGTGTGTTCGGTGACGACCTTCGTGCGGAGCAACTTCGCGGAGCGCACGGCGGGGTACAGTGTCGCCAACTCGTCGGCGACCCGCCGGGTGATCTCGTCGCGGCCGACCCCCTTCAGCGGGCGGGCGGCGCTCACCACCACTTGCAGGTAGTGTTCACCCGCTGCCACCTCGCCGCGGTTGAACACCCACTGCCCGAGGCAATCGACCAGCACCACGTGCGGCAGGTTCAGCACCGGACGGTCGTACCACAGGTGAACGCTGGTGATCGGCGACGGCTGAAGCTGACCGATGCGCGCGAAGAACGGATCAGCCACAATTGACTCGGGGAGTAGCGAGAGCACGCGGTCGAACGGTACGGCCAGGATGAGGTGGTCGGCGGCGTGGGTGGTGCCGTCGCGGAGGATGATTGACCAGTTAGGGTGGGGGGCGAGCTGCGAGAGGGAAGCCGAACCCCCCACGCGGAGATTGGAGGCCCCCCCAAACACCCCCCCCGGGGACCCCACCG
>JANNDF010000394.1:0-1288 GCA_031387445.1 Planctomycetia bacterium | reverse complement strand
CGCGCCGGAGGCGGTGGACTTCAGCAAGGAAACCAAGGAAACGCTGGAGCTGTACGGCATCGAGGGGCCGACCAAGGCCCGCACCGCCGACTTCGGCCGCAAGTGCCTGCTCGCCCGCCGACTGGTCGAGCGGGGCGTGCGGTTCGTGCAGATCTATAGCGGCGGCGCGCACAACGACGACAACTGGGACGCGCACGGCGACATGATGGCGAACCACGGCAAGCACGCCGGCAACACCGACCTGCCCATCGCCGGCCTGCTCGCGGACCTGAAGCGGAGCGGGTTGCTGGACAGCACCATCGTGGCGTGGGGCGGCGAGTTCGGCCGGCAGCCGACGGCCGAGTACGCCCAGGGCAGCGGCCGCGACCACAACAGCTACGCCTTCACCATGTGGCTGGCCGGCGGCGGCATCAAGGGCGGCACCACCATCGGCACTACGGACGAACTGGGGGCAAACCCGGACGGGGCGAAGTATCACGTCAAGAACCTGCACGCGACGGTGCTGAACCAGATGGGCCTGGACCCGAACAAGCTGAGCTACTTCTACGGCGGCCTCGACCAGAAACTCGTCGGCGTCGAAGGGGCCGAGCCGATCAAGGCGATCATCTGATACTGTCGCCGCCACGCTCCGCGGGGCGGTTCTGTTCCGCCCCGGGTAGGGTGGCGGCGACATTCTCCGGAGGCGTATGTCATGTGGCGAACCGTTCCCCTCCTGCTCGCCTGTCTGCTCGTGTCCGCCTGCGGGCCGTCTGTGACTACTCCCGGCAAGCCTACCCAATCGACCACCCCGCCGACCCGCGAGAAGTTGATGGAGCCGTGCCACCCGGGGTGCTTCACCAGCGGCACGCTCGTCCTCACGCCGACCGGCACGCGAGAGATTCAGACCGTCAAGGCGGGAGACACCGTCACCATCATCGCCGCGGACGGCACGACCACCCGCGGGGCGGTCGAGTCGGTGTTCGAGACCTGCAACAAACTGCTCGACCTGACGACCGACGCCGGCACCCTGCGGACGACCGAAACGCAACCGCTCTGTCTGACCGCCGGCGGGTTCGCTGAGGCGGGCAGGCTGAAGGTGGGCGACCAGATTTGGACGTGGGCGAACGACCGGCGGACGGCGGCCACGGTGAAAGAGGTGAAGGCGGTCGATGGTCCGGCGGCCGTATTCAACCTGGTGGTGGGCACCGACAAGGTGTTCGTGGCGAACGGCTTCCTGGCTCGCGGCAAGCCGGTGGCGGATCGGTAGGGTGGTCTGCTCGGTTAGGGTGGTCCGCTCTCGCCGAGAGCG
>JANNDF010000368.1:0-15985 GCA_031387445.1 Planctomycetia bacterium | reverse complement strand
TTCTGGAACCGCCCGCGTGAGCGGGCTGGGTGCGACCACCCGGCCGGCTGACGCCGGCGGTTCCAGAACCCCCGCGCTCTGGTGGTCGCGGCTCGTCTGTCACCCTCACCCCTCCAGCTCGTCCGGGCTGAGCTGCGCTTCGGCCTCGTCGGCCAGGGTGTCGAGCACGTTGTGGACGTCGGTCATGCCGGCCGGCCGCTTGTTGGCGTCGAACTGCAAACACTTCTCGATCAACTCGGCCAGTTTCGGGTGGGTGTTGGCCGCCAGTTCCCGCACCGGCTTGAGCAGGCCGAGGAACTGCCGCTCCTTCATCTTCATCCCTTCGGTCGGCAGCGCGTTCGGCGGCAGTTGGAAGGTGGTCAGGCGGTACATGGTGGCGCCGAAGTTGTAGATGTCCGTCCGCTCGCTCACCATCTTGTGGGCGGCCGTCTCGGGGGCCATGTACTCGGGCGTGCCCTGCACGCGGTCCTTCGGCTCGCCCTTGATCCACGCCAGCCCGTAGTCGAGCACCTTGGCTACGTTCCCCCGCCCGACCATCACGTTGCCCGGTTTCATGTCGGCGTGCAGCACCCCCTTCTGGTGCATGTGCGTCAGCCCGGCGGCCATCTGCTGGAAAACCCGCATCAGCTTGGCCGGCTTCATCAGCTTGGCCTTGTCCAGCGTTTCGCCCTTCACGTACTCGATGAGCAGCCGGGCCTTCTTCACCCCGCCCAGGCCGAACAACCCCTTCTCCAACTCCAGGCAATGCACCTTCACCAGGTTCGGGTGGTTGAGCAGCTTGCTCACCCGCAGCTCGTGCTCGGCCTGCTCCAGGAACTTCTTCTCCGCCTCGCCGTCGATGCTCACCACCTTGAGCGCGTACTCCCGGCCGTCGTCCTCCCGGCGGACGTGCAGGATACTGCTGTGCGCGCCGGCCCCGAGGGTGGCGAGCACCGCGAACTTACCGATCTTGTCGATGGCCATGAGGCGGAACCCGAGGAGAGGCGGGCAGGGACGGACGCGGGGGAGAGGTTGCGGGTGATCTTACCCCCTGGTCTGCCGGTCGGGAACCGCTCGCTATGAAATTGATTCGACCGACCGGCGACCGCTCGACGGTCGGGAAATGACGTTCGGGAGGACGGGGGAACCGGCGGAGAGTGGGGCTGCCCGGTTCCATGTCAGGGCGGCGGCTAATAATACGAATACACCCCCCGCACAACACCACCCCCGCACCCCATGCCCCCCAACACCCTCGAACCCCGCGTGCAGGCCATCGGCCGGGAGATCTTCGGCCGCCTCGACCGCGGCGGGCCGATTCTGTTTACCCGCAACTGGTGGGACGACAAGCTGATGGGCCTGACCATGGGCAACGAGGCCCTGAAGGTCCAACTGTTCCGGTTCGTGGACACCCTGCCGTACCTGACCGATCCGAAGGAAGTGGGCCGGCACCTCCGCGAGTACCTGACCGAAGCCAGGGAATCCCTGCCCTGGTGGGTGAAGGCGGGCATCGGGCTGATCCCCGAGAGCGGGTTCGCCGGCAAGATGCTGGCGAAGACGGCGAAGTCGAACGCCGAGGGCATGGCCCGCAAGTTCATCGCCGGGTCGAACGTGCAGGAGGCCATCGACGCGGTCATGGACATGCGGGGGAAGAAGCTGGCGTTCACCATCGACCTGCTCGGCGAAGCCACAATTACCGAGCACGAAGCGGACTTGGTTCAGCAACAGTACTTCGACCTGCTGCACGGCCTGCCGCCGATCATCAACACCGCCCCCGAGGTGCCGGCCATCGACCGCGACGACCGCGGGCCGATCCCGCGGGTGAACGTGTCGGTGAAGTTGAGCGCCCTGTTCAGCCAGTTCGACCCCATTGACCCCGAAGGGACGAGCAAAGCGGTGCGGGCACGCCTGCGGCCGATCCTGCAACTGGCCAGGAAGAACGGGGCGTTCGTCAACTTCGACATGGAGCAGTACAGCTTCAAAGACACCACGCTGAAGGTGTTCCGCGACATCCTGAACGAATCCGAGTTCCGCGACTGGCCGCACGTCGGCATCGCCATTCAGGCCTACCTGAAGGACACCGAAGAAGACCTGCGGCACCTCCGCGACTGGGCACGCGACGAACGCAAGTGCCCCGTCTGGATCCGCCTCGTGAAAGGGGCCTACTGGGACTACGAAACCGTCATCGCCGCCCAGAACCACTGGCCGGTGCCGGTCTGGACGCAGAAGTGGCAGTCCGACGCCTGCTTCGAGCGCTGCACCCGCTTCCTGATGGAGAACTACCAGCACCTCTGCCCGGCCTTCGGCAGCCACAACATCCGCAGCATTGCGAACGCGATGGCCGTGGCCGAGGAACTCGGCGTGCCGCCGACCCGGTACGAGTTCCAGATGCTGTACGGCATGGCCGACGCCATCAAGGACGTGCTCAAGTCGCTCGGCCGGCGGGTGCGGATTTACACCCCCTACGGCCAACTGCTGCCCGGCATGGCGTACCTCGTGCGGCGGTTGCTGGAGAACACGTCGAACGATTCCTTCCTGCGGCAAGGCTTCGCGGAAGGGTTGTCGGAAGAACAGCTTTTGAAGAACCCAACCACCCAGGCGAGCGGCCCGCGTGAGCGGGCTGTTGATCCGATGGCGACGCACACCAACGGGACGACCTTGGCGAGCGGCCCGCGTGAGCGGGCTGGTTCCGAACACCACCAGGGGGCTAACGCCCCCCGCTCGCCCTTCGTCAATGATCCCCTCTCGGATTTCAGCCGCGCGCAGAACCGCGACGCGATGGTCGCCGCGCTCGCCACGGTTCGCACCCAACTCGGGCGGACGTTCCCGCCGATCATCGACAACTCGCCCGTCGCCACCGCCGAGTTCATCGACAGCATGAACCCGTCGAAGAAGTCCGAACTCATCGGCCGCACCGGGAAGGCGACCGCGAAGCAGGCGGAAGACGCCATCGCTTCCGCCGCGAAAGCGTTCGAGACGTGGCGGGACACGCCGGTGAAAGAACGCGCCGACTTCCTCCGCCGCGTGGCCGGCGTGATGCGCTACCGCCGCTTCGAACTGTCCGCGTGGATCGTACTCGAGACCGGCAAGCCGTGGCGGGAGTCCGACGCGGACGTGGCCGAGGCCATCGACTTCTGCGACTACTACGCGGTCGAAGCGGAGAGGATGTGGCACACGCAAGACGTGGACGTGCCCGGCGAGGAGAACGCCTACTTCTACGAACCCCGCGGGGTGGCGGCGGTCATCGCCCCGTGGAACTTCCCGCTCGCCATCCTGTGCGGCATGGCGGCGGCGGCGGTCGCCACCGGGAACACGGTGGTGATGAAGCCGGCCGAGCAGAGCGGCATCATCGGCGCGAAGCTGATGGAGTGCTTCCAACAGGCCGGCTTGCCCGCGGGGGTGGTGAACTTCCTGCCGGGCGAGGGCGAAGAGGTCGGCCCGGTGCTGGTGAACCACCCGGAGGTGGCGCTGATCGCGTTCACCGGCTCGCTGAAGGTCGCGCTGCTCATCAACGAGCAGGCGAGCCACACCCGCGGCGGGCAACAGTTCGTGAAGAAGGTGATCGCCGAGATGGGCGGGAAGAACGCCGTCATCGTGGACTCCGACGCTGATCTGGACGAAGCGGTGAAAGGCGTGGTCGATTCGGCGTTCGGGTACGGCGGGCAGAAGTGCTCGGCCGGCAGCCGGGCGATTGTGCTCGAAGGCATCTACGACAAGTTCCTGGAGCGCGTCATCGAAGCGACCAAGTCGCTGACGGTGTCACCCGCCGAGTCGCCCGGCTGTTCGCTCGGCCCGGTCATCGACGCCGAGAGCCGCGACCGCATCCGTAAGTTCATCGACAGCGGCAAGCAGCAGGCGAGGTTGGCCTTCCAATATGACCTCGGCACGCTGGCGGACGAGGGCTTCTTCGTCGGCCCGACCATCTTCGCCGACGTGCCCGAGACCGCCACCATCGCACAAGAGGAGATCTTCGGCCCGGTGCTGAGCGTCATCAAGGCGAAGGATCTGGACGACGCCCTCCGCATTGCCAACGGCACCAAGTACGCGCTGACGGGCGGGGTGTTCAGCCGCAGCCCGGAGCACATCGCGCGGGTGAAGCGGCGGTTCCGCGTGGGCAACCTGTACGTGAACCGCAAATGCACCGGCGCTCTGGTGCATCGCCAGCCGTTCGGCGGGTTCAAGCTGAGCGGCATCGGCAGTAAGGCCGGCGGCCCGGACTACCTGCTCCAGTTCGTCGTCCCGCGGACGATCACCGAGAACACGCTGCGACGAGGCTTCGCCCCCGAGGTGGAAGGGGAGTGAATCACTGATTCGGGGAGAGTCGCTGTGATCGTCGAGGGCTACCACCATGTCCGAGTTGTTGCGACACGCCCTGCGTCAGAGTACGCCCGAGGAGCGTGATACCAGGTTGCGTTGAATCGTGGCGAGGAGTTCTGGACCATTCACCCCCGTGCCCGCTCGCCGCTCGACGCCTGGTATCGTGCAGTGAAGCTCGCCGAATGGGAATCGTTTGACGACGTTCGCGCCAACTACAGCCACGCCGACCGATACGCGAAGTTCGTCATCTTCAACATCGGCGGGAACAAGTATCGTTTGATCGCGGCTATCCATTACAACACCGGCCGCGTGTACATCCGGCATGTGCTCACGCACGCCGAGTACACCCGCGGACGGTGGAAGAAGGAGTAACCATGCCCGCAACGACCTCCCGAAAAACCCCGCTGGCCAAGTTGTACGGCCGGGACACCGACCGATACCTCGAACTGCTCGGCAAATTTCCCCTCCGCCCGATTCGCACGGAAGCCGATCTGGACGCCGCCACGGAGGTAATTCACGAGTTGATCGACCAGGACACGCGCACCACCGCGGAGGACGACTACCTCGGCGTCATCTCCGATCTGGTGGAGCAGTACGAGGACGTGCATGACCCCATGGAGGAAGTCACCGACGCCGAGATGCTGGCCTACCTCATGGAGATCCAGTCGCGCACACAAACGGACGTGGCCCGCGGGGCGATGATCGCCGCTTCGACCGTGTCGGAGGTGCTGTCCGGCAAGCGGAAGTTGAACCGCGCCCAGATCGGCAAACTGGCCCGCTACTTCCACGTCGGGCCGGGGGTGTTCACCTTCGACGGGTGACCCGCTACTTCCGTTCGTACCACATGCCGAGCGGCGAGCGGCGGACCTCCGCGTATTCCGCGGTCAGCCACTCCCGCAAGGCCGGGCATCGGTCGTCAATCAGTCGGTTGTAGTGCTGCACCCCGCTGTCGATGAACACGTACACCGGGCGGGCGGCCTGGAGTTCCTTCAGCAACTCGGCCCACAACTCCGGCGTGAGCAACTCCAGCGACCAGCCGTGAATGGCGGTACACATCGGCCGGCCGCTGAGCGTGTGGAAGAGCGGGTCGCCGGCGACGAAGATAGGGCCGGGCTTGGCGGCCGGGTCGTGCAGCCAGTCCGTCTCGGCGGCGGCCTCGGCGTAGGCGCGGCCGGCCTCGCCGCGGGCGGCGGCGCGGTCGCCGGCGGTGAACCCCAGGTGGTGCTTGGCCAGTCGCAGGTAGGCGTTTGCCCCGTGCCCGAGCGCGGGCAGGAACAACGCCACGCCGACGGCCGCCCCCACCCACTTCTCGCGGGCGGACAGCGGCCGGGCGAGGCGGTCGGTCAGTCCCTTCACCACCACCGGCCAGGTGTACGCCGCCAGCACCGCCACCGGCACGGCGACGAGCAGGAAGTGGTACGACCACCACGACCACCGCTGCACCAGCACCACCGGCACGGTGGCCAGCACCACGAGCGCGAGCGCCACCACCAGCGGGTCGGGGGTGCGACGGACGGACACGAACGTGCCGAGGACGGCCAGGGCGAGGACCGGTGAGTACGTCTCGACCAGCCAGCGGACGGACCCGGCGAGGCGGTCGAACCCGGCCGGCTCCGCCACCGCCAGCACCTGCCGCGGGGTGACGAACAGGGTGCGGAGGGCGTCCTCCCCTGCCCCGCTCGCGGCGAAATAGGCCGCCGCCGACCCCAGCACCAGAACCACCCCGAGCGGCAAGATGAATGGTCGCACCCACTGCCGCCGGCGGACGGCGATCACCGTCGCCGGCAGCCAGGCGGCCGCCACGCACGGGGCGTACGCAAACTTGTACAGCACCACCGACCCGCCCGCGGCGCCGGCGAGCAGCAGCAGCCACACGTTCACCCGCGGCGGTTTCGTCGCCGCGCACGCCAGCCACGCGGTCAGGAACAGCGGGAACGCCACCAGCCCCTCGGCTTTCGTCAGGTGCGACGGGTCGGAGCACGAGGTGAGGTAGTACACCCCGCCGACCAGCACCGCCGGGGCGAGCGGCCAGCGGGTGAGGCCGTGCCCCCGCTTCACCGCGAACGACACCCCCTGCACGAACGCCACCCAGTACAGCCACTCGAACAGGTGAATGCCGTCCTCGCTGAACCCGAACCCGGTGCCGGCCGCCTCGTAGAACCAGAACACGCCGGGGTTGGTCACGTCCCACACGTCGTGGTACAGGACGGCCCCGTCGTGCAACCGCCGGGCGTCTTCGGTGAACAGCGCCTGATCGCCGCGGAACGGGGTGCCGGCGGCGGCCCAGCCGACGACCGCCATGATGAGCATTGACAGGAGGAACCGCCGCCAGTCGAACCGGGCGGGGGCGGGGGCGTCGGACGACATGGGCGAACCGCGGGGGGGGAGAGACCGGAAGTGTAGGGCGCTTTCCGCCGGCGGGTCGTCGCGGTGATCCGACGGGCAATGGTGCCGGGGGTAACGCCGGGGTGATTGCGATCCCGGCTCGACCCGCCCTACTGGAGTTCACAGTCCAAACGGATGCGTGGATCCCCCACCCCTCCCCGCTGGGGAGGGGTGGTCACCCGCCGACCCACATGTCCAGGCTGGAAACTCCACTACCAGCCCGCGACCACCGCGGTCGCACATCACTTGCCGACGAGCGGCGGGCGGGCGAGGAGCAGGGCGAACGGGCGGGCGTCGAGCAGGAACACGCGGCCGTCGCTCAACCGGGCGTACACCCCGCTCTTGTCCTCCGACAGCGCCCCGAGGGTCAGGTCGAGGCCGGTGTCCGGGTCGCCCGGCTTCTCCCCGCCGGAGATGATCAGCAGGTTCACCCCGTCGAACCCCAGTCCGTAGGCGACCGGCGGGTCCTTGCCCGGCTCCACCGGGGCGGGGCCGACGCTCTTGGGGAACCGCAGGGCGTCCAGCCAGCCGGCCATCGCCGCGGGGTCGAGGGCCGCCCCCTTCGGCTCAGTCGCCACCCACCCGCCGTTCTGCAGTTCGGCCGCCAACTTCACCTGCGTCTTGTCCGCCGTCGTCGCCGCCCACCCCCGCATCTTCACCGACTTCACCTTCGCCGGGTTCACGCGGAAGGCCACCTTGTCTTTCAGGTCGGCGGTGCGCAGGCGGTTGAACAACTCGGCCGGCACGCTGTACACGAACGGCTTGTCCACCGCTTTGAAGTAGACGCTCTTGTCGTCGCCCTTCACCGGCTCGCCGAAGTGGTAGGCCTCCGTGCGGGTGCCCCCCTTCTCGGCCGGCGGCAGCGTCACGGTGGCGCTCAGCTTCGGGTTGGCCGGGTCGAGGCCGAGGGCCTTCGGGTCGTCCGCCTTCTCCATCACCAAGGGCGTGGGGGCGGAGGCCAGCCGGCTGAGCAGTTCGAGCAGCGTCTCGCCGTCGGCCACCGGCCCTTTCACGTCGCCCACGTTCCACGTCCCGAAGCGGTAGGCCGGGTCGCTGGCGGTCGCGTTCTTCACGTACTCGCTACGGACGCCGTCGCGGAACAGCACCACCCCCGTGGCCTGGGACGGCACGAACGACGGCGGGCGGGCGTTCACGAACTTGATCCGCGATTGCAGGGCGAGGGCGACGGCGTCGAGCGGCACCTCCAGGTCGGTGTTCTCCGTGCCCACTGTGCGGCGGACGATCACCAACTTGCGGTCCTCGGCGGTGCCGTCCGGCCGGTTCACCTTCTTGATGAACGACCGGCCGACCCGCAGGGTGACGGTCGGCTCGCCGGCAACGGGCGGCTCCGGCGGCAGTTTGCCGTCGGTCATCTTCGCCTTGTCTTTGTTCACCCCACCCACCCACACCTTGAGCACCGCTTGCAGGTTCGCCCCCTCGAAGGCGGCGTCGTCCGGCTTGGGCAGCACGTCGGCGGCCACCCGCGGCGCGGCCAGCCGGCCCAACAGGGTTTGCACCGCTTGCACCTGGGCCTCGGCCGGTTCGCCCCCACCGCCGTACACCCCCCACGCCTCGCCGGACATCTTCCGCAGTTGGAAGCCGCCGCCGAACGACGAATCGACCGCGTCGATCTGAGCCAGTTTCGTCGGCGGCAACAGGTCGCGGTTTTGCAGCGAGGTCGGGTCGTTCAGCGTGTTGACCAGTTTGTCCACCATGTCGGTGGTGACGGCGAACACGGCCGCGTCCCCGCTCAGCTTGACGTAGTGGCGGGTGGGCACCAGCGGCTTGCCGTCCTTGTCGGTCAGCCGCTTGCCGACGAGCAGCGTCTGCGTGCCGCGGTCCTTCGGGGTGAACTGCACCCGCAACGTCTCGGGGGAGTCGGCCAGCCCGTACCTGGGCAACTCGGCGGCGGGCACGTCTTCGGTCACGTCGGCCGGACCGCCGATCTGGAGGAACAGCAGAGCGTTCAACAGCGGGCGGATGCCGGTGAACCGGGTGGGGTCAGGCTCGCTCGCCCCGTTCACGTCGGCCGAGCCGAGGGCCGGCTGGGTGAACCGCCACTCGCCAGCGGTGCGGGCCAGGGCCAGCCGCTTGTCGCCCGAGGCGAGCATAATCGTGGAGGTGTCGGCCTCCGCGTCCCGCCCGTCGGCGGAGATGAGCTGCCGCGGGCGGAAGTCGGTTCGCCATTTCACCAGGCTGGCCGCCTTGCCGTCTTTCGCGTCCGGGCGGAACAGGCCGTTCCGCAGCTTGCTGGTGAGTACGGCCATCGGGCGGATGTCCGGGTCGGTGGCGGACACCAGGAAGGTGACGGTCGTCTGGTCGTTGCCGAAGGTGGTGTCGCCGACGTGAACGGCGGCTGACTTGTCGCCGGCCTTCAAGGTGATCGTCACTTCCGGCCGGGTCAGCCCGGTGGTCGCCCGCTCCGTCGGCCCGCTGAACGGGGCAGGCGTGAGGGCGAGCAGTTCACGGACGAGCGTGTCAACGGCGGTCGAATCGACCCCCGCGTCGGCCGGGGCGGTCAGCCGCCACTTCTCGCCGGCCTTCTCGAACACCAGTTTCTCGTCCCGCGGGCTGGTGCGGGCGATCTCCACGACGGTCACGTCGGCCGCCTTCACCTGGGCGGAGGTGAGGGCGGCGAACGGGCCGCTGGCGGTGACTTCCGGGTCGGCCGAGTTGAGGGCGTAGATGAGCAGCCCGACCACCAGGGCGAGCACCACCGCGAACAGGACGGCCGTCAGGCGGAAGTTCATGGGGGGTCTCAGGCGAGCGGGGGGCGTCAGCCCCCTGGTATCAGTTCGGACGCGGGCGAGCGAATTGTCGAATCATCCACCAGGGGGCTGACGCCCCCCGCTCGCCCGTGAGGGTCACTTCCGCCGCACGGCCCAAACGCCCAGGCCGAGCAGGACGATGGTCAGCAGAGTGCCGACCAGCGGGAGCGTGAGGAGCGTGTGTTCGCTCACCCCCTTCTTCGGGGTGTACTCGGTGTACTCTTTGGGCGTGATGTCCGGCGCCGGTGGCCGTTCGCGGAGCCAGCCGACCGACGCCTTGAACACCGCCGCCGTCCGCCCCCCGTCGGCGTTCGCCCCGTCGTCCGACAGCCCGTCGGCGAACCCGAACACGGCGGCCACCGGCTTGCCCTCGGCGTCGGCGGCGAGCGCCCCGACGGTGCGCGGGGCCTGGTTGCTCAGTTGCCGCTCCTGCTGGTAGGCCACGTCGCGGTTGCGGCCGGCGTTGACCATGTCCGTCAGCGCCTTCTGCGGCGGGTCGATCACCCCCTTCTCCAGCCAGGTGTACCCGTCGGCGGCCACGCCCATGAACGGCTGGGCGGACGGCCCCCGCCCGTCGGCGACCACCCGGATCGGGCGAGCGCCGCGGGTGAGGATGCCACTCTGCGCGGCCAGGGCGATCGGGTGCCGCTGCTTCACCGACTCCTCGCCCACCCCCACGATCACCAGGTCCGGGGGCGCCCGCTCGGCCACCGGCTGGTTGTAGATCACCCGGTCGATCACCGCAATTCCCAGGTCGGCCAGCACCGGCTCCAGGCCGGTGGCCGCCACGGTGGTGCTGGCGGGTGCGTTGTGGGCGGCGGCGAACACCAGCAGCTTGCCCTTCTTGTTCCCCGGCCGCGGGGTAGTCATGTACCGTTGGAGGGCGGCGACGGTGGTCGGCGGGAGGGAGGTGAGCGGGTCGAGGACGATGACAATCGCGGCGTCGTCCGGCACTTTGGCGTCGGCGGCGAACGGGTCGATGGCCAGCGGGCGGGCCTCACACTGGGTGGCGGCGAGCGCGTCTTGCAGGCGGAAGGCCGGGCGAACCAGGGCGGCGGCGGTCGGGTCGGACGACGGCACCATCGACAACTCGCCCGACCCGCGGGTGTAGTACACCGTCGTCCGCTCCTCGGTCAGCGCCATCATCCCACCGACCAGTTGGGCCTCGCCGGTGAACGTCAGCTTGCCGCGAGCGGCGGGGTTGCCCATTTTCCGCAACGACACCAGCTCGAAGCGGTCGGAGTCGCCGCCGGCGGTGAGCAGCACGCCCAGCTCGCGCAGGTCGGCGGCCTTGTACTTGTCCTGCAACTCTTTGATCTTGGCCCCGTTCACGGTGGACGACAGCACCTCCACCTCGAACCGCTGCGGGTTCGCCTGCCGGCAGGTGTTCAGCAGGCGGGTGGTGTCTTCCTGAATCCGCTCGTAGGGGTGGCCGCTCAAGTCGGTGGTGAGCAGGTACGCCTTCACCGGCTGCTTCAGCCCCTCCACGTACTTCTTCGTCTCGGGGGTGAGCGTGTAGAAGCCGGTGGACGTGGTGTCGAGCTTGTCCGGCAACTTCATGGCCACCACCGCGTTCACCAGCACCAGCCCGACCACCAGCAGGACCGCGCTCAGCGCGAAGTTGACGGCGTACACGCCCCGCCGCACCCACGGGTGGTTCCGCTCTTCCGAGCGGGCCGGCAGGGCGGCGAGGAACGAAATGCCCGCGCCGACCAGGTATTGCAGCAGGGCGGCCACCGGCATCCACCCCGTCTTGTGGCTGCCGGCGGTGCCGTTCACCCAATCGGTCAGGTGGCGGAACCAGTAGACGAACAGGAACAGCCCGCACGCGCGGTTGGCCAGTCCGAACACGTACCCGGCGACGAGCAGCAGGATGCGGTCGGTGCGGCGGCGGCGGCCGTGGTCGGGAGCGGGCACCTGGCCGACGAAGAACGCGCCCACCCCGCCCAGCCCGAGGGCGGCGACCAGGGCGACGGCCATGCCCACCTGGTACGGCACCGGCTCCAGTTCAACGGGCGGGGTGTCGGCCGGCAGGGTGGTCTCGGCCGGCGTGTCATCCTTCTTGGCGAACCCGCGGTAGCCGCAATACCCGGCGGCGACGAGGCAGCCGACCGCCAGCGCGAGCAGCACCCCGCCGACCACCGCCCGCTGGCGGTGGACGAATTCGATGAAGGCGAGGTCTGGGGTCGGGCCTGCGGTCATGTCGGAAGTCCTGTGTCTCTGTTCCCCTCTCCCCTTGAGGGAGAGGGGCCAGGGGATAGGTGGTCTTCCCCAACCGCGAAACCCATCCCCCCTTGTGGTATTGGGGCCTGGGGTGTGGGGTTATTCCCCCACCCCTCACCCCTAGCCCCTCTCCCTCAAGGGGAGAGGGGAACCTGACTCACCCCCACCGTCGAGCTTCCAACACTTTCACCGTCAGGAACAGCCAGAGCACCCCGAGCGACAACTGGACGCACACCTCGGACAACGGCAGTTGGCCGCTCAGGGCGTTCCCCCACAGCGTGGCGTAGTCCAGTTTGGCGAGGATGTTCTTCCAACTGTCGCCGACGTTCAGGCTGTTGCGGAGGATGGTGAGGAACATGGTGAACAGGCCGGCGAACGTGCCCACCGCCGCCATGATCTGGTTCCGCGTCAGGCTGCTGATGAACACCCCGAAGCCGACGAACGACACCCCGCAGGCGGCCACCGCCAGGTAGTAGCTGAGCAGCGGGCGGTAGTCGAACGCGGCACCGCCGGCGTACCGCAGGGAGATCAGGTACACGCTCGCCGGCGCCCAGCAGAGCAGGTACATGACGAGCGCCGCCGCGAACTTGCTGAGCACCACCGCCCAGTCGTTCACCGGGGCGGTCAGCAGCACCTCCAGCGTCCCGCTCCGCTTCTCCTCGCTGAACGTCCGCATGGTGAGGACCGCCACCCAGATCGGCGTGGCGAGGGCGGCAACGATCGACAGGCCGAGGTGGTTCCGCAGAATCGGTTCCGGCACCGACGCCACCTGCACGTCTTCCCCGCCGCCGAACGGCAGGGAGCCGAGGAAGATCCAGTACGTCACCCCGCTCACCAGCGCCACGAAGAACAGCAGCACGTAGGCGATGGGCGAGTAGAAGTAGGAGGCCAACTCCCGCCGCAGCAGCACCACCAGCGGGGTGTCCACCGTCACGGCCACCGCCGCGGCCAGGAACGCCAGCCCCAGCCCGCCCACCAACAGCCCGCCGGGCACCAGATACGGCTCCGGCGGCTGGTGGATTGTGGCGGTGAACGAGGAGATCACAAAGACGGTGGCGAACAGCACCCCGGCCCCGGCCACCGTCGCCCGCACCAGCAGCGGCCACCGCTTCGCCCACAGGGCCAGCAGCCCGCTCAACCCCAGAAGGACGAGGAGCACCCGCCCGAACACCGCCCACCCGCTCAACGACTGGTTGGCACTCCGCAGTGCGGCCGGGCCGACGTGCAGCACTTCCGGGGCGATGGTGCGGAAGATCGCGTACAGCAGGGCGAACCCGCCGATCGCGCCCAACCCGACCCCCGCCCAGTAGGGCAGGTCTTCACTCCCGTCCGCGACCGTGAAGTAGCCGCACAGGTACGCCAGCCCGAGGATGCCGAGCACCACCCCCGGCCCGGCCATCAGGTCGGGGAAGAAGATGCCGACGAACACGCTCCCCACCGCCAGCAGTCCGCCGGTGCCGAGCAGGGCGACCCGCGCCCAGGTGCGGTACGGGTCCTCGGTTTCGTGTCGGGCGAACGCCACGATGAACAGTAGCGCCACCAGCCCGGCGAGCGCGCCCCACGGCAGGAGCAACTGCCCGGCGACGGCCACGTCCGACGCCGGCGGTTTCACCGGGTAGACGCCCACGCCGACGGCCACCAGCAGGAGCAACCCGCCGCCCAGCCCGTAGGCCCGGCGGATTTCCAGGTCGCCGTCGCGGAAGGCGTGGAACAGTAACAAGGTGGTGCCGATGGCCGCCAGCAGGTATCCCGCCTCGGCCCCGAACCACCCGCGGTCGTACCCGGCGGCGACGACCGACGCCACCCCCAGGGTGACGAGGAACAGCCCGCCGAACCCGATGACGTATCGGATGGCGGTCGGCGCCTCGGTTCGGGTTTCGGACGGGGCCTGTTCCAGCCCTACCCCGCTCGGCGTGCTCATAGTTTCTCCGCGTCATCAGTCATCAGTCATCAGTCATCAGTCATCAGCCACTCGGCCATGCCGAACCTGCTGACCGTTGACTTCCGACTCCAACCCCTCGCTGATGACAAATGACTGATGACTGATGACTCCTGACTACCCGCGTTGGTACGCCACCCGCATGAACGTGTCCTCCAGCCGCTCCTGCTTCCGCTCCACCCGCCGCACCCCCCACCCCTTCTCGAACGCCTTGCGGGTGACCGCCTCCCGCACGTCCCGGCTCGGCTGGCTCTCCACTTTCACCATCACCCACCCGTCGGCCGCCTCGCCGGCCGCCGCCCGGTCCACCCCCGGCACGCCCGCGAACGCCCGCACCGCGTCGTCCACGTTCGCCTTCACCTCGATGGTCACCGTCATCAGCCCGGCGTCGAACGCGGTCAACTGGTTGTCGAACCCGATCTTCCCGCGGTGGATGATGACCACCCGGTCGCAGATCTTCTCCACGTCCGAGAGTTGGTGGCTGCTGAAGAGGATGGTGTGCCGCCCGCTCAACCCCTTGATGGTGTTCAGCGTCTCTTGCTGCTGCACCGGGTCGAGGCCGGACAGCGGCTCGTCGAGCAGCATCACGGCCGGGTCGGACAGCAGCGCGTCGGCCAGCCCGACCCGCTGGCGGTAGCCTTTGCTGAGGGTGCCGATCAGCCGCTTCCGCACCTCTTTGATACGGCACTTGGCCAGGCAGTCGTCGATGCGGGCGGCGCGAACACTCCGGTCCACCTGTTTCAGCTTGGCCCGTGCGACCAGGTACTCGTCCACCCGCATCTCGCCGTACAGGGGCACGCTCTCCGGCAGGTAGCCGAGCCGCAGCCGCACCTCCATGCTCTGATACATCACGTCGAACCCGGCGACGCGGGCGGTGCCGCTGCTGGCCGGCATGAAAGTGGTCAGGATGCGGAGGGTGGTCGTCTTGCCGGCCCCGTTCAAGCCGAGGAAGCCGACCAACTCACCCGGCTGGACGGCGAAGGAGATGTGATCGACCGCCGCCACCGGGCCGTAAAACTTGCACAGGTCGGACACCTCGATAGCGGGGGTCGTCATAGCAGTGCGGTCTCGACGGGCCGGTGACGGGAGTATGGTAGGACGCCGGCAAGGGGCGGGCGAGGGGGGCGGGCCGAGGCCGAGTGGCTCCGCGGTAGACGCAACGAGTCATCACTTGCTACACTTCCTTACATGGGGCGGTCGCCGTGCGCTACGGCGGTCGCCCCGTGTTGTTTCCCGCACGGTGCGTCATGGCCGACCTGCTGCGAACCCCGCTCCACGCCTGGCACGTGGCGAACAAGGGCCGCATGGTGCCGTTCGCCGGGTGGGAGATGCCCGTGCAGTACGCCGGCATCATCCCCGAACACACGGCCGTCCGCACCGGCTGCGGGCTGTTCGACGTGAGCCACATGGGGCGGCTCAGCTTCGACGCGGCGGATGGTGATTTTCTGCCACTGCTCGAATCGGTGTTTACGAACAGCGTTGCCACGATGAAGGACGGACAGGTGCGGTACGGGCTGGTCTGCCGCGAGGACGGCGGGATGCTCGACGACGTGCTGGTGTACAGTTGGGGTAAGAGCGATTACGGGATGGTGGTGAACGCCAGCAACCGGGAGAAGATTGTTGACTGGCTCAACGAGCGGAAAGCGGGGCCACAGTTGTTCATCCGCGACGAGACGATGGAAACCTCCCTGATCGCGGTGCAAGGGCCGAAGGCGGTGGGGATGGTCGCCGGACTGTTTGCCGACGACGTGAGCGGGCTGAAATACTACTTCGGCCTCCGAACCACATATCGCGGCCAGCCGTGCGTCGTGTCCCGCACCGGATACACCGGCGAGGACGGGTTCGAGGCGAGCGTCCCGAATTCACTTGCCGTGCCGGTGTGGGAAGAACTGATCGGCCGCGGGGCGGTGGCGTGCGGGCTGGGTGCCCGCGACACCCTGCGACTGGAAGCCGCCATGCCCCTGTATGGGCACGAGTTGAACGAGCAGACCGACCCGCTGAGCGCCGGCCTCGGCTGGGCAGTGAAGCTGGACAAGGGCGAGTTCGTCGGGCGGAGCGCCCTTCAACAACTGCCCCCCGGGCGGCCGGTGCGGGTGGGCCTGGAACTGGACGGCAAGCGGGCTGCCCGCGAAGGGTCGGTGGTGTTCGCCGACGGCTCGGCGATCGGCACCGTCACCAGCGGCAGCTTCGTCCCGCACTTGCAGAAGTCGATCGCGATGGCGTACCTGCCGAAGGGGTTCGCCGCCGTCGGCACGCCCGTGCTCATCGACCTGAAGGGTACGAAGATCGACGCAAAGGTGGTGCCCCTGCCCTTCTACAAGCGGGCGAAGTGACCGGACGATCATCCCCGCTCGCACCTGGAACCGCCGGCGTCAGC
>JANNDF010000324.1:0-6412 GCA_031387445.1 Planctomycetia bacterium | reverse complement strand
GCCGCCGGCATCAGTTGGGTGGAAGCGAAAGCGGCCATCCTCCGCGACGCCGTCCGCAAGTACCTGGAGCGACCCCGCTACCGACTCCCCAACCCAGCAAGTGCGTAACACCTACCAAATTCCACTCGCCGGGAATTGCTGCCGTCTTGGTACACAGCTTGAATGGTGCTCACGATTGGTTCTCCCATCGGTCTGTACACCAAATCATACCACGGCGACTGGCTCGCCAACCGGCTTCGCCCGGCGGACGCACAGGATGCCGCTGGCGGTCATGAGCAGCACTCCGAACACGGACACCAGCAGGCCGAGCCGCACCACGAACCACAGGCGGTCGAACTCACCGAACGCGAAATCACGGAGTAACTGGATGATGACGGAGCCGGTGTACCCCACGCCGTCGGCCAACTGGATGGCGAACGCAGCGGTGCCGGCGAACCGGCTGGCGGCCATCATCCGCTCGAACAGCACCGCCCCGTAGGGCACATACGCCAGGTACAGCCCGACGGCGAACAGCAGCATCATCCAGAAGCCGTCGATCACGCCGGTCAGGTAGAGCGTGGCGGCGACGCCGACCAGGGCGAACCCGCCGACGATCACCGCGTACACCGCCACCAGCGCGGCCGTGTGCCGGCGGATGAGGAACAGGCAGCCGAGCGAGGCCAGCACGCAGAACCCGGCGGGCCATTCGGTTTGCGTGAAGATCTGCTTGCCGTCGCCGTACTCCGGACCGAGGGCGCGGAAGATCTCCTTGCCGTAGTGGTCGCGGAAGTCGCGGAACATGGTGAGGAAGAAGTACGCGGCCAGCAGCATCGCGAACCCGATGCCGTAGTGCCGCAGGAAGGCCCACCGGGTGGCGCGGCTCATCTCGGACCGCTCGCCGCGGGCGGCGGTGTCGGCGGCGGTCGGCGGGGGGATCTGATTCAGCAGCAGCACGCCGAGCGCGAACGGCAGTAGGAACAGCAGCCCGGTGACGACCGGCATGAACTCCTCCGGCACGCCCCACCGCTTCATCACCACGTCGCGGCCGATGTCGCGGGTCATCGCACCGGCCACCACATACGAGCAACTCAGCCCCGCGATCATCAGTTCGGTCGCTCGCCGCCCTTCCAGGTAGCGGACGCACAGCCCCCACACCATGCCGAGCGGCAGGCCGTTCAGGAACATGGCCAGGGGCTTGAAATCGGGCGGCAGCAGACCAAACAGCGCGAGCGCCGCCCCGGCCCAGAGGATCAGGCCGACGAGCAGGTACCCGCGGTAGCGGCCTCGCACCTCCGACACCACCCGCGTGCCCAGGTATTTCGACAGCATGTACCCGATCACCTGGGCGATGACGCACACCGTCTTCAGGTCCGCCGCGGTGCCGGCGAACTTCATCGGCACCGCCTTGCCGAGTTCGTTCAGCACCAGCGAGCCGTCCGCGTCGCGGGCGTTGAACTCGGTGGCGTCGAACGGCTTGCGGAAGGCGTACATGCAGAAGTACGTGCCGAACGCCACCGCCATGCAGAAGGCGACGAGCAGCGGCACAGGGGCACGGGCGAGCAAGGCGGACACGGCACACCCCGGAGGCGATGGCGAGAGTGTACGCGGGTGGCGTGAAGATTCGGCGAACATGAGTGTTCTGCTCGCTCCGCGAGCGGTCGCTCGAACCCGCTCGCGGAGCGAGCAGACCGCTACTTCTCCCGACCCGGTTCGCGTGTCCCCTTGCCCACCTTCTTCGTCAGCGAGTCACCCAATTCCGCTCGCATCGCGTCGGCGTATCCGTTCAGCTTCTTCACCACGTCGGGGTGGTTCGCCGACAGGTCCTTCGTCTCGCCGAGGTCCGCGCCCAGGTCGAACAGCATCGCCGTTTCGATCTTCAGTTGCTTGTACCCGCCCGGTTTGCCGTCGGCCCCGGGCGGACGGTCTTCAAGCACCTGTGTGGCGGTGTGCGGCAGGATGAGCTTCCACTTCCCACTCCGCACGGCTTGCAGCTCGTTCGTGCCGTAGTAGTGGTAGTACGCCTCGTGCGGGCACTTCGCCCCCTTCTCGCCGACGAACAGCGGCCACGCCTCTTTCCCGTCGATCGGCAACTTCGGCAACTCGGCGCCGATTAACTTGGCGAGCGTCGGGAACACGTCAATCGTCATGAGCGGTTCGGCTTGCACCGTGCCGGCCGGAATCTTCCCCGGCCAGCGGGCGACGCACGGCACCCGCACCCCGCCCTCGAACACCGTGCCCTTCCCTTCTCGCAGTTTCCCTCGCGTGCCGGCATGGTTACCGTACCCGAGCCACGGGCCGTTGTCCGAGGTGAAGATGACGAGCGTGTTGCCCTCAAGGTCGTGCTTCTTCAACTCCGCCAACACCTGCCCGACGCTCCAGTCGATCTCCTGAATCACGTCGCCGTACAGCCCCTGCTCACTCTTCCCCTTGTGCTTCTCGGACACGAACAGCGGGACGTGCGGCATGGAGTGGGCGAGGTAGAGGAAGAACGGCTTCGCCTTGTGGTCGCCGATGAACTTCACCGCCCGTTCGGTGTACTGCGTGGTCAGTTTCGTCTGATCCTCCGCGGTCACGTCGTCGTCGATTGTCTTCTCGCCGTCGATGAGCGGCAGCTTGGGGAAGGTCTTGTTCGTCGGGTGGCCGGGCCACATGTCGTTCGAGTACGGCAGGCCGAGGTACGAATCGAACCCGTGCTTCGTGGGCAGGTATCGCGGCAGGTGGCCGAGGTGCCACTTGCCCACCGCGGCGGTGGCGTACTCCTTGCTCTTGAAGAGTTCGCCGAGGGTGGTCTCTTCGTCGGCGATGCCGTGCTTGGCGTTCGGCCCGAGTGCCCCGTGAATGCCGACGCGGTTGGCGTAGCAGCCCGTCAGCAGGCTGGCGCGGGACGCACTGCACACCGGCTGGCTCACACGGAAGTCGGTGAACCGCACGCCGTCCTTCGCCAACTGATCCAGGTGCGGGGTCGTCCACCCCTTCGCCCCGTAACAGCCGAGGTCGGTGGACCCCAGATCATCCGCGAAGATGATGACGACGTTGGGCGGAGCAGCCGAAGCGAGGGCCGAGCAAGCGAGCAAGGCGAGGATGGAGCGGAGGTGCATCGGAACATCCTGGGAGGGGAGCGGTGTTGTATCGTTCGGGCATTTCGGTTGACACGCCCCGCACCGGCCGGCAGAACTATGAGATCGGATTGCATTCGAGGTGGGCACCATGCGGAACGTCGTCGGCCTGTTGGCATTCGTCATCGTTGGCGTCGGCGCTCGCGCCGCGGAGAAGGTGGATTTCCGCCGCGACGTGCGGCCGATCCTGGCCGAACACTGCTTCGCCTGCCACGGGCCGGACGACAAGGCCCGCAAGTCGAAGTTGCGCCTGGACACGAAGGACGGGGTGTTCGGCGAGACCAAGTCGGGCATGGTCGCGGTGGTGCCGGGCAAACCGGACGAGAGCGAACTGGTGAAACGTGTGGCGACGAAGGACGAGAAGGACGTGATGCCCCCGCCGGCTCACAAGAAGCCCATGAGCGAGAAGCAAATCACCACCTTGAAAGCGTGGGTCGAACAGGGGGCGACCTACGACGCCGGGCACTGGGCGTTCACCGCGCCGGTGCAGGCGGCGTTGCCCAAGACGAAGACGCAAACCCGCAACCCGATCGATGCGTTCATCCTCGCTCGGCTGGAAAAGGAAGGACTCAGCCCGGCGCCTACCGCTTCGCCCGAAACGCTCGTCCGCCGCATCTACCTGGATGTGATCGGCCTGCCTCCGACGCCGAAGGAGATCGACGAGTTCGTCGCCGCGTGGGCGAAAGACCGCCCGGCCGCGGTGAGTAGCCTCATCGACAAACTGCTCGCCAGCCCGCGGTACGGGGAGAAGTGGGCACGCCACTGGCTCGACGTCGCCCGCTACTCCGACAGCAACGGGTACGAGAAAGACCTGCCGCGGGACATGTGGGTCTACCGCGACTGGGTGGTGAACGCCTTCAACCGCGACACGCCCTACGACCAGTTCCTGATCGAACAACTCGCCGGCGACCTGCTGCCGAACCGCACGCAGGAGCAACTCACTGCCACCGGCTTCCTGCGGAACAGCATGATCAACGAGGAAGGTGCCGTGGTGCCGGAGCAGTTCCGCGCCGACGAAATGTTCGACCGCATGGACGCGCTCGGGAAAGCCGCCCTCGGCCTCACCATCCAGTGCGCCCAGTGTCACACGCACAAATTCGACCCGCTCACCCACTCCGAATACTTCGGCATGTTCGCCTTCTTCAACGACACGTACGAAGCCACCTCGTGGGTGTACACGCCGGAGCAACAGAAAAAGATCGCCGATCTGCGAACCGCGGTGGCAGCGGTCGAGGCGAAGGTCAGAGCGGCCCGACCGGAGTGGAAGAAGGAGTTGGTAGCGTGGGCGGCAGAACGGGCGAAGGGGCCGACGTGGGCGCCGATTGTGGCGAGCGAGTTGGCCAGCAGCAGCGGGTTGAACCACCCGACGCAGGAGGCCGACGGCAGCATCCTCACGCTCGGGCACATGACCAGCCGCAGCGACATCTTTGCCATCTGCGAACCCGACACGAAGGGCGTGACCGGCATCCGATTTGAGGCACTGACGCACGGCGACCTGCGGTTCGGCGGGCCGGGCCGCAGCCGGTTGGGGACGTGGGCACTCACCGAACTCGAAGTGTTGGCCCAGAAGCCGGGCGACAAGAAGTGGGAGAAGCTGAAACTGGTGGACGCTTCCGCGGACTGGGCCGAGGCGGAACACAAACTCGAAGACGAGTGGGCATCGGGGGCCGACAAGGAGAAGAAGCGGACGGTCGGCGGGGCGGGTTTCGCCATCGACGGCAGCGACCTGACGGCGTGGCGGGCAGACCGTGGCGTGGGTCGGCGGAACGCCCCGTCGGTGCTGGTCGCCCGTTTCGAGAAGCCGCTCGACCTGCCGCCGAAAACGCAACTCAAGTTCGTCTGGAAGACGATGCACAGCGGCGACACGTCGGACTTCAAGAACACGCAGATCGGGTGCTGCCGGGTGAGCCTGACCACCGCCGACAAGCCGAAGGTGGAGGCGGTGGGTTACGCCGCGGTGCTGGCGGCTCGTGTGCCGGAAGCCAAGAGGACGGCCGAGCAGAATTCGGCACTGTTCGCCGGTTGGCGGCAGAGCGTGCCCGAGTTGAAAGCGTTCAACGACGAGATCGACAAGCTGTGGATGGAGTACCCGGAGGCGAACACGACGGTGTTTCACCTCGCCGCCCGCACGCCGGACCAACACCGCATTACAAACCTGCTCGACCGCGGCGGGTGGGACAAGCCGAAGCAAGAGGTGAAGCCGCACACGCCGGCGGTGCTGCACAAACTGCCCGACGGCAACGACCCGCCGCGGTTGCGGTTCGCCAAGTGGGCGGCGGACAAGACCTCGCCCCTCGCAGCCCGCGTGGAGGTGAACCGCGTGTGGCAGGCGGTCTTCGGCGTCGGGCTGGTGGAAACGTCCGAGGACTTCGGCACCCGCGCCCCGCTGCCCGACCACCCGGAGTTGTTCGACTGGCTGGCCGTCGAGTTCATGGAGAAGGGGTGGAGCCACAAGCAGTTCATCAAACTTGTCCTGTCGAGTGACACCTACCTGCAGAGTTCGAAGACCACGCCACAGTTGAAGGAGCGCGACCCGAAGAACCGCCTGCTCGCCCGCGGGCCGCGGTTCCGCGCCGACGCCGAGGTGATGCGGGATGTGGCACTCTCCGCCGCCGGGTTGCTGCACACCCCCGCCGCCACCGGGCCGAGCGTGTTCCCGCCGGTGCCGGCGAGCGTGCTGGATTACAACTTCTTCAAGCCCGACTACTGGAAGGTGCCGACCGGCCCCGACCGTTACCGCCGCTCGTTGTACACATTCCGCAAGCGGTCGATGCCCGACCCGGTACTGACCACCCTGGATGCCCCGAACGGCGACTTCGCTTGTGCCCGTCGCGTGCGGTCGAACACCCCGCTCGCCGCACTCGTGGCCCTGAACGAGCCGATCTTCGTCGAGGCCGCCCGCGGGCTGGCCCTGCGGGTGCTCCGCGAAGGCGGCGGCACGGACGAAGCGCGGATCGAATACGCCTTCCGCCTGACCACCGGCCGCAAGCCGACGAAGGAGGACACGGCCGACGTGCAGGAACTGCTGAAGTCGCAGAAGGCGAAGATCGGCGACGGCTGGCTGAACCCGCGGGAGATCACTACCGGCGACCCGGCCAAGCTGCCGGAGTTGCCCAAGGGCGTGACGCCGACCGAAGCCGCCGCGTGGGTGCTGGCCTCGCGGGTGCTGCTGAATTTGGACGAAACCATGACGAAGTAAATGAGAGTGTTCGCCGCGGGGGGTGGGGGGGGGGGCCCCCGAACGCGCCCCCCCACCCGCCCGGGGGAAAGAGGAAAACCCCCCCCCCAAAACCACCCCAAAACCAAACCCCCCCACC
>JANNDF010000305.1:0-2577 GCA_031387445.1 Planctomycetia bacterium | reverse complement strand
GTCAGTCCCCCCCGTCGAGAACACCCTCCCCCCGACACCCCGCCTCCCCCGGCGGGGTGTTTTCTTTTGGCCCCTCCCTCTCCTTTCATGGAGAGGGGTACGGGGGGTGAGGTCCGGGGTCGTTCTCCTGCTTCTGCACCTGGAGCAGCGGTCGCCCCAGCACGAGCGCGATGAGCAGTGTCATGCCCGCGGCACCGAGGAACAGAAACACCGGGAGCCGCTTGTTGTCGTAGTCCGCGGTCGGCGGCTGTCCCTCCGGCGACAGTTCGAAGTGCGGCACGCCATCCAACTCGAACTTGGTCACGCCCACCCGGTCGCCGACTTTCACCGTCTTGTTCACCTCAATGACCGCGTCCTTCTTCTCCCGGCCGATGACGTCGTCCACGATCTCCTGGAACGTCCGCGGCTGCTCGTCCTCCAGAACCACGTCCGGCACCAGTTCCTTGCCCTCGGCTTCCGTGACATGGAAGTACGCCGGCCGGCCGTGGCGGTACTCCACCGCCTTCAACTCGCCCGCCCCCAGCACTTGGCGGTCTTTGATCTCCGGCGCCAGCCCGCCCTTCTGGGAGACCGTCACGACCACCCAGAACAGGGCCGACGACGCGATCGCCCCGACCACGTTGACGAAGTTGCTGGTGGCGATCATCTCGCCCTTGCTCGTCTTGGGTGCCCGGTGTTGCAGCAGCGTGAACAGCGGGACGATGTAGAACCCGGTGGCCATGCCGACGCCGACGATGCACGCCACCAGTACCGGTGTGTTCGTCAGTTGCCACGCGGCCACGCAGAGCAGCGCGATCATCCCACCGGCCCCGAGCAGCACCAGCCGCAGTTCGACCCGCCGCCCGCTCAACAGCCCGGCCAGCGGGCTGCCCAGCCCGATGCCCAGTGCCACCGTGCCGACGATCACGCTCGTCTTCAGTTCGTCCCACCGCGGGTTCTGGCTTTCGCCCAGCATGTACACCGCCGCCCGCATGAACGCCACCACGAAGGTGAAGAAGGCGATGCCCATGATCGCCACCCGGAGCGGCTTGGTGCTCAGCAGCGTGCGCAGGCTCTGCACGATCGGGCCGTACACGTTCAGCGGCAGTTTGCGATCGGGGTTTGCCGCCGGCATCGGGCGAATCAGAAAGCTGGCCACCGCACCGACCACCGCCAGCCCGAACAGCACCCACCCGATGTTCTGCTCCTGCCCGAGGAACAGGTACGACAGCACCCCCCCGCACACCGTCCCCAGAATCACCGCCAGGAACGAGAGCGATTCGAGCAGCCCGTTCCCGCGGCTGAGCAGGTGCGGGGGAAGGATTTCGGGCATGACCCCGTACTTGGCGGGCACGAAGAAGGCGGAATGCACGCCCATCAGGAACACGCACGCCAGCACCAGCACGGGGCCGAACACGTCGCTCACGAACTTGCCGAAGTCGTCGGTGCCGGTGGTGCGGCCGAGGAAGAACCCCACCAGCGCCACCGCCGTGATCACCACCTCGGCGATCTTCCAGGTGATGAGTGCGTTCCGCTTCGGGTACTTGTCCGCCAAGTGCCCGGCGACGGTGCAGAAGATGGCCCACGGGCTGTAGAAGAGGATGGGCATGAGGCTGATGGCCGTCTTCTCGGTCATCAGTTGCTTGTTGATGGCGAAGAACATGGCGGCCGCGTGGATGGCCTGGTCGTTGAAGGCGGCGAAAAACTGGGCGACGAGCAGGCCGATGTACGTCCGCGACCCCAGCCCGCCGACGTGCGACGGGTGGGCGGCCGGTGGTGCGACGGGATCGGCCATGAGCGGGCGTCTCGGCGGGGAGGGTGAGGGAAGTGTAGAGGTTCCGGTGGCACAGGCATTACAGCCTGTGCTTCACCAAACACAGGCCGGAATGCCAGTGCCCCCCGAAACAAGGGCCGCTACAATTTCACCACCCCCGCACCCCTTGCCCCCCGTCTCGGAGCCGGCCGATGAGTTCCGCCGTTCCCCCGCAGCCGCCGCAGATCCCCGGCCAGGTGCCGTTCAAGTCCGCGCAGTACGAGTTCACCGACGAGCACAACCGCACCTTCTCCGGCCTGTCCGACAACATGCGGGCCTACGCCAACCTGATGAAAATCCTGGGCGGCGTGTTCGCCCTGCTGATGGTCGCGGCGGTCGTCATGGCCCTGCTCAAACAGCAACCGCCCCAAGGCCAGACGGAGGGCAAGTTGCACCTCGGCGCGTGGGGCACCGTCGTCGCGCTCGCCCCGTTCGCCCTCCTGTTCCTCACGTTCGGCCTGTGGGCGGGCGGGTCGGCCGCCGCCTTCCGCAAGATCGCCGAGACGAAGAACGAGGACATCTGGAACCTGATGAGCGCGCTCAACTCGCTCGGCAAGATGTTCGCCATGCTGCGGTTCCTGGTGATCGCCGCCCTGGTGCTGCTGGTCATCGGGGCGGCCGTCGTCGGCATTGGCCGGCTGATGGGCGAGCAGTAGGCCTTGGCGAATGTGACTCTCGTTCGGGGCCTCGCAGGCCTTGTCATCGCCGGGGGCGTGCCCCCGCCCCCCGCCCCGACGCCACCCCCCCCCCCGGGACAAAAGTGCCCGGCTAACCACCCCCACAAC
>JANNDF010000239.1:0-1901 GCA_031387445.1 Planctomycetia bacterium | reverse complement strand
TCAGCCGGCTGGGTGTGATTTCAGCACCCAGCCGGCTGACGCCGGCGGTTCCAGTGGAGACCTTCACCATGCTCCCCTCCCGCCGACAGTTGCTCGCCCGATGTGGTGCCGGCATCGGCTCGCTCGCCCTTGCCGATTTGCTCGGCCGGCAGGGGTTGCTCGCCGACGACGCGAAGCCGAAGGCCGACCCCAACCCGCTCGCGGCGAAGAAGTCGCACTTCGCGGCGAAGGCGAAGGCGGTCATCTGGATCTTCGTGAACGGCGGGCACAGCCAGGTGGACACCTGGGACTACAAGCCCGAGCTCATCAAGATGGACGGCAAGCCGCTGCCCAACTTCGACAAGACGACCGGCTTCTTCCCCGGTCAGGTCGGCCCGCTCATGAAATCGCCGTTCGCGTGGAAGCAGCACGGCGAATCGGGCAAGTGGGTGAGCAGCCTGTTCCCGCACCTGTCGAAACACGTCGACCAGATGGCGTTTATTCACAGCCTGTGGACCGACTCGAACAACCACAGCCCGGCCCTGTTCATGATGAACACCGGCGTGCCGCGGATGGGCCTGCCGTCGGTCGGCGCGTGGGTGACGTATGGCCTCGGCAGCGAGAACGAAAACCTGCCCGGCTTCGTCGTGATGTCCGACCCGAAAGGCCGCGGCTTGCCGAAGGGCCACACGCTGAACTGGACGAACGGCTTCCTGCCGGGTGCCCTCCAGGGCACGTGGTTGAAGCCGCAGGGCGAACCCATCGACAACCTGAAGCGCGCCGCCGACACCACCGCCGCCGAACAGAAGTCGAACATCGACCTGATGACGAAACTGAACAAGCTGAAGGAGCCGACCGCCGCGGATCGGGATCTGGAGGCCCGCATCAAGAGCTTCGAACTGGCCTACCGGATGCAAGAGGTGGCACCGGAGGTGATGGACATCAGCAAGGAGAACAAGGAGACGCACGAGTTGTACGGCGTCGGGCGGAAGGAGTGCGACCACTTCGCCAAGCAGTGCCTGACGGCCCGGCGGATGGTCGAGAAGGGGGTGCGGTTCGTGCAGATTTACAGCGGCGGCATGGACAACCAACTGAGCTGGGACGGGCACATCGACATCCAGGGCAACCACCAGGGCTTCGCCGACGAGACGGATCGCCCGGTGGCGGCGCTGCTTTCCGACCTGAAAGCGAAGGGGTTGCTCGACAGCACGCTCGTGGTGTGGGCGGGCGAGTTCGGCCGGCTGCCGATCAGTCAGCCCGGTGCGAAGCCGGGCCGCGATCACAACCCGCACGCGAACACGGTGTGGCTGGCCGGCGGCGGGGTGAAGGGCGGCGTCAGTTACGGCGAGACGGACGAGGTCGGGTTCAAGGCGGCCGTGGACAAGGTGGACACGCACGACTTCCACGCCACGCTGCTGCACCTGCTCGGCATGGAACACGAGAAGCTGACGTACCTGCACAACGGCCGGCGGTATCGTCTCACGGATGTGGCCGGCAAGGTGGTGAAGAAGGTGATTTCGTAGCCGCGAGGCAACGCCGAGCGGGTGGGAGGTCGGACTCGCTCGCCTGCGGCTCGCGGCTACAGGAACCAATCATGAAAGCGATCCAACTTCTCGCCCCGAAGCAGTTCCGCACACTGGATGTGCCCGAGCCGCCGTCGCCGAAGCCCGGCGATGCGGTCGTGCGCATCCACCGCGTCGGCATCTGCGGGACCGACCTGTCCGGCTACCTCGGCAAGATGCCGTTCTTCAGCTACCCCCGCATACCGGGGCACGAACTGGGCGTGGAAGTCGTGGCGGTCGGCGACGGCGTGAAGAGCGTGAAGCCCGGCGACCGTTGCGCCATCGAGCCGTACATCAACTGCCAGACCTGCTACTCCTGCGTCCGCGGCCACACCAACTGTTGCATGAACCACCAGACGC
>JANNDF010000215.1:0-6169 GCA_031387445.1 Planctomycetia bacterium | reverse complement strand
GGCCACTGATTCTGTCCGAATCAGCGGCCTCACGGCCGCCGCTCGCCGTCACCCCGCATACCGCGTCGGATCCACCACCTCCGCGTCGCGGAAGCCGTGCTTGCGCTCCGCGCACTTGTTGCACGCGCCGCAGTGCAGTTCCCCCACCGGGCGGATGCACGAGAAGGTGTGTTCGAGCGGCATCCCGACCCCGCGTCGCAACACGTCCCGCTTGTGCAGCCCCAGCGCGGCATACGGCCGTAGCACCCGCACCCGCCCGTTCACCGCCTTGCTCACCACATCGGCGAACCCGTCGTAGAAGTCGTCGGTGGCGTCCGGGAACGGGTTCGACGCGAGCGGGGCGGTGGCCACCTCGGGCACCCCGTTCAGGTGACACCAGATGAGCGCCTTCGACAACAAGATGACGTTCCGACCGGGCAGGTACACCGCTTCGTCGGGCGAAGCCGCGTCGGGCACGCCGGCCCCGCTCAGGCTCCAGTGCGTGCCGTACACGTCGGCCACGGGCAGTTCCAGTGTGACGAGCGGAGTGAGAGCGGGCGAGCGGAGGGCGACCAGGAAGCGGGTCAGGTACACGTACTCGACCGACTCCCAGACCGCCCCGGTGCGGACGTACAGCGGGTGGACACGCGAGTAGGTCCGCACCGCCTCGCCCAGGAGGATGGCACTGTCCAGGCCGCCGCTCGCCAGCACGGCGAGTGGCTGACCGGCGGCGGGCGGCCACGCGGTCATCGACCGAACCCGCCACTGTTACCCGGCGCCCCGCGGGCGGAGTTGATGTACTCGCCGAGGGTGATGCCCGCCTTGTCCACGTCTTCCACCTTGGTGATGGCGTAGGCGCACCCGCCCGACTGCCGGTACTCCAGGTACTGCCACCAGGCCCCGTTGGTGCTCACGTTGGCCAGCGACGTCATGGCCTTCTTGAAGGCGTTCGGCGGCTCGGACTCGTCCGACTTGCCGAGCGGCCCCTTCTTCAGGTCCAGCACCAGGTCGGAGGCGGCTTTCGAGTCCTCCAGTTCTAGGCCGACCGCCATCCGCGTCCCGCCCGAGCCGAACGACACCCAGGTGGCGAGCACCGACGCCTTGCCCATCGACTCCCGCAGTTTGGTGAGCGCCCCGTCCTCGCGGATGGCCTCCCCGCTCGCCCCCAGCCACCCCTTCAGCGCGCCCTCGTTGCGGAAGACGGTCCAGATCTGCCCGCGGGTGGCCAGCTTGCCGGTGGTGCCGAGCTTGGTGTGCATGCCGTCCCGCGGCTTCGACCGCGCGTTCTGGACGGTGGTGCTCAGGGTGGCGTTGGCGTTCCGCCCGGACGCGGCGACGATCAGGTTGCGGGTGGGGGCGGAGGCGATCACCCCACGAGACAGGTTGACCGGCTGGCCGTCGCCCAACCCGGACGGGTCGAAGTTCGGGGTGGTGCCGAACAGGAACAGGACGCCGTTCGAGCCGGCCTCGCGGGCGCACACGTAGTAGGCGATGTCGCCCGCGGCGAGGCCGAGCTTGTTGGCCGCCTCGGTGTAGATGCCCTGGGCCTCGGCGTCGTAGAACTTGTCCCCGTTCGCCTGCACGCCGGGGTAGTTCCGCAGGGCCTTCAGGTTCACCCCGCGGATGACGTTGAAGTGGTCCGGCACGCACGCCACCATGTCTTCCGCTTTGGCCGACCGCGCGACCACCACCCACGCGACGGTCAGAATGGCGATGAGGATGCTCATCAGCCCGCCGACGATGAGCAGCAGCAGCCAGTGGTTGAAATACGTCCGCGGCACCGCCTCGACCGTCCGCGGCTTCTTCTTCTTCGCCCCGTCGTCCGCCTTCGGCTTGTCCTCCGCCTTCTTCTGCTCCTCGAAGGCGTTCGGACTGGGTGCGGGGAAGGTTTGACCGCACTTCGGGCAGTCGATCGCATCGCCCCGCTTGGGCAGGGCGTCGTCTTCGAACCGCATCTTCGCCTTGCACGACGGGCAGCGGACGTCGAACGCCATAACCCACCTGAGATGAGGACGTGAAGTGAACGCCTTCTATGCTATCGGACGGGTGCGCGGTGAACAGCGGGCTTTCGTCACAGGCGACCGGGCGATTTTGCACACAATTCGGGCACCGAACAGTCGAAAATGAGACAGCCTTGGGCAGTGCCGAGGCGATTTGGTGGAAAATGAGAAAAATATGTGGCAGACTTGACGCCGGTATGTGTAGATTCACTGGAAACCGGCCACCGGTCCTGAGCCGATTCGCCAAACTCGATGGCGTGACTCACCCCGGTCAGTGACCGCTGCCACTCCCTTCACACGGGCCGGCAGTGTTCTTCCGGTGCGGTCGTCCGACGGTTTCGGTCCTTACCATACGTTTCTCCGAACCGTCGTGCGTGTCAGAGGTCCCTTCCTCATCTCGGGAGTGTACGATGCTCAACCGTGTTCGTGATCGGCGTGGGTTCACGCTGATCGAACTGCTGGTGGTGATCGCCATCATCGCCATCCTGATCGGCCTGCTCCTGCCCGCCGTCCAGAAGGTCCGCGAAGCCGCCGCCCGCATGACCTGTAGCAACAACCTGAAGCAGATCTCGCTCGGTGCGCACAACCACGAGAGCGCCCTGGGATACTTCCCCCCCGGCGCGAACCTGACCAACTGGGTCGGGACCCTGTCGTACCTGCTGCCCTACATCGAGCAGGAGAACCTCTACCGGCAGATCAACCCGGCGATTCTCAACTCGACCGTGACCACGGCCTTCTGGAACGATGTCCCGACCCGGACCGCCGGCTTCACGAACGTCAAGACTTTCGTGTGTCCTTCCGACCCTCTCTCGATGGGTTCGGCACCGGCGACCGGCTACTTCGTGTACCTGTACACCGCGGCCGGTTCGCTCAACGGCGGCTACTTCGCGGTCAGCTCCAACAGACCGTTCGGTCGCACCAACTACATGGCGAACGCCGGCTCGCTCGGGAACGTCACCAACTACGCGCCGTACGACAAGTACCCCGGCCCGTTCGCCGTGACGAACACCCAGACCATCGTCTCCAAGACGAACATCGTCTCGATCACCGATGGCACCAGCAACACCTTCTGCTTCGGCGAGTCGTTCGGCGGAAACTATCCTGGCACCCGTGACTTCGTGGTGTCGTGGATGGGTGCCGCGAGCCTGCCGGTGGCGTGGGGTCTGCCCAACACGGCCGGCTGGTACTCGTACGGCAGCGCCCACACCGGCGTCGTCCAGTTCGGCATGTGCGACGGCTCGGTGCGGAGCATCCGCAAGTTCTCCGGCGCCTCGACCGACTGGTTCTCGACCGCGTGGTACGACTTCCAGCGGTTGGGCGGGATGCGGGACGGTGAAGTGATCGGCCCGACCTTCAACTAACCGAAACCAGACCCAGCCCAGGGTGAGGCACGCTCCGCACCCTGGCTTTCCTTCCTCACACCCTCGGCCCCCTACTGATGACCCGCAAACTCTTCGCCTCCCTCCTGCTGTTCGCACTCGCCATCTCTTTCACCGGCTGTGGCGACAACGGCAACTCGGTGAACAAGACGGATCCGAAAGCCAGTCCCGATCCGGGCAAACCGGGCGTCCCGCCTCCGCCCCCGCCTCCGCCCCCACTGCCGCCGGCGGGGAAGTAACTGCGTGCTGATCGTGACAGGCGGGCCACACGGCCCGCCTGTTCCATTTTGTCACGCCCGTGCATTTTTCTGCTTTTTTGCGTAGCCTTTTGCGTCTCACCGATTTATGCTACCGTGAAGTTTTGGTCTGCCTCCCCTGGACGCAGTCCGGAACCATCTTGGGTCGCACTTGCACTCCCCCCGCGACCCACCCCTGCTTGATCTGCTCGTACTGCCCGATTCGGCCGGTCATCCTCCCGCATCCGACCCTGAACCGACGGCGTGGGCGAGCGATTCATCTCAAGGAGAGCGTCATGGCTCGTCGTGTTCGTGATCGGCGTGGGTTCACGCTGATCGAGTTGCTGGTGGTGATCGCCATCATCGCCATCCTGATCGGCCTGCTCCTGCCCGCCGTCCAGAAGGTCCGCGAAGCCGCCTCGCGGATGAGTTGCTCCAACAACCTGAAGCAGATCGCCCTGGGCGCGCACAACTTCGAGAGTGCGAACGGCGTCCTGCCGCCGGGCTACTACGGGCACACCCCGAACGTGGACTACCCGGCCACCGGGTGGAGCAACGGGTCGTTCGTCGGGGTGCTGGGCATTATCCTGCCCTACATCGAACAGGACAACGTGTTCCGCCTGATCGAGCAGGCCGCCCTGCTGCCCAACGGGGGTACCGCGTGGTACGGGCTGACGGGCGCGAACAACGCCGCGCAGGTGCGGATCAAGACGTTCCGCTGCCCGTCGGACGACGACACCCGCCAGATGAACAGCATCGCCCTGTTCCACACCTACTCTCCGCAGGCGGCCGGCGTCGCCGGGTGGGGGCCGGGGGCGGGCGGGATGGTCATGTCGTACTGGCCGGGGGCGGACTATAACTACGCGTACACGAACTACATCGGGAACATGGGGGCGTGCGGGCCGAACGGCACCACCCTGTCGGCGGCCGACGGCCCTGGTGCCAGCCTGGCCCCATATGCCGGACCGCTGACGAACAGCAGTAAGACCGCCCTGGTGGCCATCACCGACGGCACCAGCAACACCTTCCTGTTCGGCGAGGGCCAGGGGTCGTCCAAGAACAACGCCTCCGGCATCATCAAGGTGAAATGGCAGTGGATGGGGACCGGGGCCCTGCCGGCCAAGTTCGGCATCGCCACCAGCCCGACCTTGGCCAACTACACCCAGTACTCGAGCGGGCACACCGGCATCGTCCTGTTCGGGTTCGCGGACGGCAGCGTCCGCGGCATCCGCCCGGGGAGCACGGCCATCCGGAACCCGACCTCCCCCGGCAGCGACTGGTACGTGTTCCAGGCCTTGGCGGGCATGGCCGACGGGACCGTCATCAACTTGGGCCAACTGTCGAATTAACACACCTACGGGAGTCCAATGTGATGTCACGCAACTGGAAAGGGCTGATCGGGGCACTGGGGGCGGCATTCGTGGTCGCCATTTGTTCGACCGGATGTGGTCCGGAGAAAGCGGGCATTCCGTCTTCGTTCGAAGCCAAACCGACCGCTGCGCCGGTGGCCGCCGGTGGCGCGCCGGCGAAGGGTGGCAAGCCAGGCGGCGGCCCCACCGCCGACTGACCGCATGCTGACCGCACGACGGGCGGGCCACTCGGCCCGCCCGTTCCCTTTTTCCGCACCCGGTCACGGCGTTCCCGGTTCCCCTACAACACCTCCCCTCCCCCTTCGCCGAGGTGTTTCGCATGTCCGCCGCCATCGAGCCGCTCGCCATCGGCGTGTGCAGTTGGTCGCTGCAAGTGACCAGCATTCCCGAACTGAAAGGCTTCCTCGACCGCCTCGGGGTGGACGTGGTGCAGATCGCCTGCGGTGACCCGCACCACGCGAGCTGGGCCGAGGGGGACGCCATGCCCGCCGCCGCCGTCGCCGCCGACTTCCGCATGAGTGGGGCCATGCTCGGCTTCCCCGGCGAGGACTACACCACCCCGGCGCACATCGAACGCACCGGCGGGTTCGGCGACCCGGCCACCCGCCCCGAACGCCTCGAACGCTTCCGGTGGGCGCTCGCCCGCACCCAACAACTCGGCCTGACGGATCTGATGCTGCACGCCGGGTTCATCCCGGAAGTGGGCGACCCGGCCCGCAAGCCGTTCCTCGACACGCTCGCCCAGGTCGGCGACCTGGCGCAACGTGCCGGTATCGTCGTCGCCTTCGAGACCGGTCAGGAGTCGGCCGCCCTCCTTCGCCGCACGCTCGACGACCTGCAATCGCCCAACCTGAAGGTGAACTTCGACCCGGCGAACATGCTGCTGTACGACAAGGACGACCCGCTCGAGGTGCTCGACCTGCTCGCCCCGGACATCCGCAGCGTGCATCTGAAGGACGCCAACCGGCCGACGGCACCGGGCGAGTGGGGGAGCGAAGTGCCGCTCGGCGCCGGGCAGACGAACACCCGCGAGTTCGTGCGGGGGCTGAAGCGAATCGGCTACCGCGGGCCGCTGTGCATCGAGCGGGAGGTGGGCACGCAGGCCGAGCGGTTCGCCGACATCGAGCACGGCGTGCGGTTCCTGCGGGAGTGCCTGTCGACGGCGTGAGGCGGTCGAAAACGCGGCCGGGCGGATTGTCGGCGCG
>JANNDF010000184.1:0-10143 GCA_031387445.1 Planctomycetia bacterium | reverse complement strand
ACGCTCGCGCCACCAACCCCCTCACCCGGATCGTCGCTCCGCTCTCGATCCGACCTCTCCCCCGCTCCGCAGGGGAGAGTTGGGGGCCTCTGACCATCCGTTTAGGTACAAGTTGGCGAGCGGCCAACTGCCGTGCAGGTTGTCCAGGTCGCCGGCCCCGTCTTGCAGGAACACGCGGATCGGCTTCACTTCCGTCTTGCGGATGAGTCCGGGGTAAGCGTCGCCCCCGCGGATGTTGGTGAAGCTGCCGACGTGGCTGAGCACCTTACCGAACTGGTCCGGCTTCTCCCACGCGGCGGTGAACGCACAGATGCCCCCGCTGCTGATGCCGCCGAGGGCACGCCCGGCCGGGTCGGTGCGGAGTTTCACCGTCTTTCCGACTTCGGGGAGCAGGTCGTACAGCAGGAAGTTGGCGTACCAGTCCGAGAGCGTGTCGTACTCGAAACTACGGTTCTCTCGGGGCTTGCCGCCGTCCTTCGCCGGGAACATGCCGGGCGTCACGAACACGCCGACCGTCACCGGCATCGCCTTCTCGTGAATCAGGTTGTCGAACACGGTCGGCACCCGATATTGCCCTTTCAGGTCGGCGTACCACAGCCCGTCTTGAAACACCATCACCGCCGCCGGCGTTTTGCCGTCGTACTGCTTGGGCACGTACACCCAGTATTTTCGGGTGGTGCCGGGGAACGTCTTGCACGTGTCGAAGCTGTGTTCGGTGACGATGCCCTGCGGCACGCCGTCCACCGGGGTGGCCTCGGGGCAAATCTTGTAGGCATCCGCAGCCGAGGCGAGGGCGGGCAAGAGCAGCAAGGTGAAGAGCGACCAGCGCATGGGCGGGCCCGTTGGGAGGTGTTGAAGAAGGTACCGTGTGGGAAGCGAAGGGGAAATGAAAAAGCCCACCCGTGGGTACGGGTGGGCCTGAGTCGTTCCGCTCCCTTGCGGTCGCAGTTCGTCGGGTTAGTACCGCACTTGCACGCCGAACACCACGCCGTGGACCCAGTAGTCCGAGTACCGCGGCTCGAACCGGGGGAACAGTTCGCCGGTCTGGTTCTGCCGCGGGGGCAGTTGGCTGCCGTTCACCCGCGTGTCGATCACGTCGCCCGGGCGGACGACGTTCGACCAGTACATGAAGTTGTACCCGGCGTACACGCGGAGGTTGTCGGTGAGCTGGACGCCCAGTTTCACGCCCACTTCGGGCACCACCGAGAAGCGGTTCAGCTCGTACCGGCCGATGTTCGACGGCTGGGCGAGCAGCCCGCCCACCTGCGTGTTGGTCACCCCGGCCGCGGTGGTGGTGGTGGTCGAGCCGTCGATGTCGATGATGGTGTGCGTGTTGCCCAGCGCCACCGCCCCGCGGACGCCCAGGAACAGGCTGCCAAACCGCCGCTCCCAGGCCAGCCCCAGGTTCACCCCGTGGAACTGGTTCTGCGTGCGGAAGCGGTCTTGCACCACGAATTGGGCGCCGGGGTTGGGCGACCCGGCCAGGCCGGTCAGGTCTTCGCGGATGGCCACCTCGTCGGTCAGGTTCAGGTAGCGGTAGCCGATCAGGGCGTCGAGCCGGCCGCACGGGTTGCACGCCAGGTTGACGATGCCGTTCGGGTTCAGCCCCCACATGTTGGAGGTGGAGTTCACCGCCACCGTGCCGGCCAGCACGCCGGGGTACTCCACCAGTTCGGTGTCCTGGAAGGCGGGCACCGCGGTGAACGTGCCGATCGCGTTGCGGCGGACGTTGTTGGTGAACGGGCGGTAGACGAAGTCGTTCCCGTTCGTCCCACCGGCGACGTTGTTACTGGTGCTCTGGCCGAGGAAGAACCAGTCCATCTCCGCCCCGAACCGCTGGCCCGCGTCCAGCCACAGGCCGCCGTACACCCGCAACCCGCTCCGCCAGTCGCTGTTGGCCGCCCCGCCACCGATGACCGTGGTGGTGCCCGGCTGACCGAGGGCGCCGAGGCTGTTCGGCAGGGCGGGGGCGGCGTTCACCGGCACGCCGGTGGCGCGGGTGGCGAGCGGCGGCAGGTTGTTCCCGCGGGCCGTCCAGAGCAGGTACTCGGCGCCGAGCCAGAAGCAGCCGGGCGGCCCACACAGGCAGTCCATGGCCGCCCCGCACGCCGCCGAAGGTTCGCCGCAGGCCGTGGCCACGTCGGCGGCAAAGGCGGGCGGGCAGCCGCCGGCGATTGGCTGGGCCATCGGCATCGGGGCGGCGACGTTCGGCAGCACCACCGGGACCGGTGCCGGGGCGTCGGATTTCGCTTGCTCAATGCCGGTCGTCGGCTTGGTGACGGCGAAGGCCGGTCGGACGGCTTTGCTGGAAATGGGGACGGCCGGCTGAGCGGACACCGCTCCGACCAGTCCCAGGGCGGCAGCCACCCCGCCGAGGTAATGCCTCAACATGAATCCTCCTCCGTGAGCGATGGTCCGCGGGGCAGACCCTGGGCGACCCCGTTCCGGCTTCCATCCGGACACATCCTTGATTCGACCTGCCCACCCTCTCCCAAGACTGCCCGTCGAGAAATGCACCCCGCAAATGGGTACCCATTGCCATTCCTTTGCCACAACCCCCCGATTTTACCCAGGCCGCATATTTTCTCAGCGCGGGCCGTGAGACATGTGGCGGGGGCCGAATATGTTGATTAACGCGCCCGACAACCCGTCATTCCGGGGTTTGGCCCTGTGGTCGGGGGAAATAGGAAAGCTGTTGCGAGACGATGGAGTGGTTACAGTGTCCACTACGCCCCCCCTCAGAAATGTCGGCTGCGGACGGAACCACTGAATCCATCACCTTGCTGCACTGAGGTCAACCGATGCCCCTGGAACGCGACGCCGCTTCTCCTGCCACGCCGCCGAAACTGGAAATGATCCGGTTGGAGGATCGTCTCACCCCGGTGGGCAACCTGACCGCCGACGCCTTGCTCAGCTTTGCCCCCAACCCGGTCCTCGACCTGGGCACCACCAGCCCGATTGCCCCGGTCGGCACCGCCAGCGTCAGTTCGACGCCCGCGAGTACCCCGGCGACGGTCGCCCCGGTGCTCGCCCCGAACGAGTACGAGTTGGTGCTGCCGACGACGACCGATGCGTCGACGTCGCCCTCCGCCGACAGTTCGGGCGGGGCGTTCGCCCTGTTCTCGATCGTCCCGCCGCCACCGGCTGCGAGTCTGAGCGGTTTCGTGTATGTGGACGAAGGGGCGAACGGCGGCACCCGCGACGACGGCATCAAGCAGGCCGGTGAGCCGGGCATCCAGGGCACCACCATCACCCTGCTGCGGGTGATCAACAACGTCACGATCACCGCCAGCCAGACGACCACCGATGCCAGCGGCTTCTACCAGTTCCCCAGCCTGTCGCCGTTCGGCGAGTATCAGGTGGTGGAGTCCAACCAGCCGGCCGGCTTCCTGGACGGCAAGGACACGGCCGGCACCGTCGGCGGCGTCACCCGCGGGGTGGCCGGTAACGAGACCATCACGGGCATCACCCTGAACCCCCTCGACGTGGGTGTGAACTACAACTTCGGTGAACTGCTGGCCGTGCAGCAGACGGGCGCGCTGAGCGGGTACGTGTACGAGGACGAGGGGGCGAACGGGGGCACCCGCGACGACGGCGTGAAGCAAGCCGGCGAGACGCCCATTCCGGGTGCCACGGTCACGCTCTTCCGCGTGCTGAACGGGCAGACTCTCAGCGTGTCGCAGACGACCACCGACGCGGCCGGCTTCTACCGCTTCGCCAGCCTGCCGGCGACCGGCGGGTATCTCGTCCGCGAAACGCAACCGGCCAGCTATGTGGACGGTAAGGACACCCCCGGCTCTACGGGCGGGGTGAACTCCGCGAACGACGAGTTGTCCGCCATCTCCGTGCCCGCCAACGGCGAATCGCAGAACAACAACTTCGGTGAACTCATTCAGCGTGGTGCGTTGTCGGGCTTCGTGTACGTCGATGAAGGGGCCGGTGGCGGGACGCGGGATGACGGCATCAAGCAGGCCGGCGAGACCCCCATTCCGGGCACGACGGTGACGCTGTTCCGCGTCGTCGGTGGCCAGACGACGAGCGTCTCCCAAACGACCACCGACGCGGCCGGCTTCTACCGCTTCACCAACCTGACGCCGGGGGCCGGGTACCTCGTCCGCGAGACCCAGCCGGCCAACTTCAACGACGGCAAGGACACCCCTGGCACGACGGGCGGGTCGAACGCGGTGAACGACGAGCTGTCGGCCATCACCGTGCCGGCCAACGGCGAGTCCCTCAACAACAACTTCGGCGAACTGGTGGTTCCGGTCGGACGGCTGAGCGGGTTCGTGTACGAGGACCTGAACGACAACGGCATCAAAGACGCGAACGAGCCGGGCATCGCCGGGGTCGCCGTCGGCATCACCGGGCAACTGGCCAACGGGCAACTGTGGCCGCCGTCGATCGCCCTGACTGACGCCAACGGGTTCTACGAGTTCACCGGCCTGCCGGCCGGCACCTATCGGGTGGATGAGGTTCAGCCGACCGCCTACCTGGACGGCAAGGACACCCCGGGCAGCACCGGCGGGACGGCGACCAACGACCTGATCTCGGCCATCCCGGTGCCGGCCGGGGCGAACAGCGTCAACAACAACTTCGGCGAGCGGCGGGGGAGCATCAGCGGGTTCGTGTACGTGGACGAGGGGGCGAACGGGGGCACCCGCGACGACGGCATCAAACAGCCGGGCGAGGCACCCATCGCCGGCGTCGTCGTCCGCCTGCTCAAAGACGGCGTCGTCCAGGCGACCGTCACCAGCGGTGTGGACGGCTCCTATCGCTTCGACGGCCTGCTGTTGGGCGACGGGTACACGGTGCAGGAGACGGCCCAGCCGGCCGGGTTCAACGACGGCAAGGACACCGCCGGTGTCCCCGGCGGCGGCATCGCCGGGAACGAGGTGATCAGCAACATCACCCTCACCCAACTGGCCCCCAACTCGCCCAACAACAACTTCGGCGAACTGATCCCTCCGCCAGTGCCGGGCGCGCTGAGCGGGTACGTGTACGTCGATGAGGGGGCGAACGGCGGGACGCGGGATGACGGCATCCGCCAAACGGGCGAGACGCCCATCCCGGGCACGACGGTGACGCTGTTCCGCGTCGTCGGTGGCCAGACGACGAGCGTCTCCCAAACGACCACCGACGCGGCCGGCTTCTACCGCTTCGCCAACCTGACGCCGGGGGCGGGCTACCTCGTCCGCGAGACCCAGCCGGTCAACTTCAACGACGGCAAGGACACCCCCGGCTCCACCGGCGGTACGAACACCACGAACGACGAGTTGTCCGCCATCTCCGTGCCGGCCAACGGCGAGTCCCTCAACAACAACTTCGGCGAACTCATCCCGCCGCCGATCCCGGCTCAACTCTCCGGCTTCGTGTACGTGGACGAAGGCGCGAACGGCGGGGTGCGTGACGACGGTGTCAAGCAGGCCGGCGAGACACCCATCCCCGGCACCACCGTCACCCTCTTCCGCGTGGTGGACGCCAACACCACCACGTCGGTCGGCCAGACGACCACGGACGCGACCGGGTTCTACCAGTTCAGCAACCTGACCCCAGGCACCTACGAGGTGCGGGAGACCCAGCCGGCCACCTTCAACGACGGCAAAGACACCCCCGGCTCCACCGGCGGCATCGCCCCGCAGAACGACCGCCTCGTGACCATCCCGCTCGTGGCGGGGGCGAACAGCCAGAACAACAACTTCGGCGAACTGCTCCAGACGGGCGCGCTGAGCGGGTACGTGTACGTCGACGAAGGGGAGAACGGGGGCACCCGCGACGACGGCATTAAGCAGGCCGGCGAGACACCCATCCCCGGCACGACGGTGACGCTGTTCCGCGTCGTCGGCGGCCAGTCGACGAGCGTCTCCCAGACGACGACCGACGCGGCCGGCTTCTACCGCTTCGCCAACCTGACGCCGGGGGCGGGCTACCTCGTCCGCGAGACCCAACCGCTCGACCTCATCGACGGCAAGGACACGCCCGGCACGACGGGCGGCGTGAACACCACGAACGACGAGCTGTCCGCCATCGCGGTGCCGGCCAACGGTGAGTCCCTCAACAACAACTTCGGCGAACTCATCCCGCCGCCGATCCCGGCCCGACTGAGCGGGTTCGTCTATGTGGACGGTGACAACGACGGCGTGAAATCCGCCGCCGAGGCGCCCATCCCCGGTGCCACTGTCACCCTGTTCCGCGTCGCCAACGGGCTGACCACGAGCGTCAGCCAAGCCACCACCGACGCGACCGGTGCCTATGCCTTCGGCAACCTGCCGGCTGGCACCTATGTCGTCCGCGAGACCCAGCCGGTCGGGTTCCTCGACGGGAAGGACACTCCCGGCTCGAAAGGCGGGGACGCCGCCGTCAACGATCAGATCGCCACCATCGTTCTGGTGCCCGCCGACAACAGCGTGAACAACAACTTCGGCGAACTGCTGCCGCCCCCGCCGCCCCCGGCCCGGCTGAGCGGGTACGTGTACGTGGACGCCAACAACAACGGCATCAAGGAGCCGGGCGAGGCTCCTATCCCCGGCACCGTGGTGCGGGTGGGCGGTGTCACCACCGCCGGCCTGCCGACCGGCATCTTCGCCACCACCACCGACGCCAACGGGTTCTACGAGTTCACCAACCTGCCGGCCGGCACCTACGGCGTGCAGGAGGTTCAACCGGCCGGCTACCTGGACGGACTGGACACCCCGGGCAGCACCGGCGGCGGCGCCCCGCAGAACGACACACTGGTCACCGTGCCGCTCGCCGCCGGCGCCAACAGCGTCAACAACAACTTCGGCGAACTGCTCCCCCCGCCGCCCCCGCCGTCGGGCAGTGTGAACGGGTTCGTGTACGAGGACAACAACGACAACGGCGTCAAGGATCCGGGCGAGGCGCCCATCCCCGGCACGCCGGTGCGGCTGACCAACGGCACCACCACACTCACCACCACCACCGACGGGAACGGGTTCTACCAGTTCCTCAACCTGACCCCCGGCCAGTACTCGCTCGTCGAGAGCCAGCCGGCCGCCTACCTGGACGGCCAGGACACCCCCGGCAGCACCGGCGGGAACAACAGCGTGAACGACGTGCTGTCGGCGGTCACGGTGCCGGCCGGCGGGGTGTCGGCGAACAACAACTACGGGGAACTCAAGCCCGTCAGCCTGTACGGGTACGTGTGGTACGACGCGAACGAGAACGGGCGGTTCGACCCGGTCGAGATCGGGCTGCCGGGGGCGACCGTCACCCTCACCGGCACCACCGCCGGCGGGCGGTCGATCACCACCGCCCTCGCCGGCGGCAACCCGCTGAGCGTCACCACCGACGCCTTCGGGCGGTACGCCTTCCCGGTCCTGCCGGCGGGCAACTACTCGGTGGTGCAGACGAACACCCCGATCGGGTACACCGACTTCCGCGAGGAGAACGCCGCCCGTCTGACGGTGAGCAGTAGCACCAACCTGCAGTTCCAGGGGGTGGTGCTCAACCGGAACGCCGGCCCGCTCAACTTCGGCAAGGTGAACACCAGCATCATCGTCGATCCGCCGACGCCGAACCCGCAGAACCCGGACACGCCGAGCAAGGCGAACTTCCTCGGCTCCAGCGGAACCACCGCCGGCGTCACCGTCGCCTCGTCCACCGCCGGCCGCCTCTTGCCGGCGGCGGAAGCCGGGCCGTTCAACCCGTCCGCCCTCGGCACCAGCACCGGCCGCCGGATCTACGCCGTCGGGTCGGGTGCCGGGTCGGCGTCGGTGGTGCGGGTGTTCGACGCCGCCACCGGCGGCGAGTTGTTCCGCGTCAACCCCTTCGAGAGCGCCTTCCAGGGCGGCGTCACGACCGCCATCGGCGACGTGAACGGCGACGGGTTCGACGACTTGATCGTCGGGGCCGCGGCCGGCGGCGGCCCGCGGGTGCGGGTGTTCGACGGGAACACCGGGGCGACGCTGTACGACTTCTTCGCCTACCCGTCGAGCTTCACCGGCGGGGTGTGGCTGGCCAGCGGGGACGTGAACGGCGACGGGTTCGACGACATCATCACCGGGGCCGGGGCCGGCGGCAGCCCACACGTGAAGGCCATCAGCGGCCGCACCGGCCAGGACATCTACTCGTTCTTCGCCTTCGACCAGTCGTACACCGGCGGGGCGCGGGTGGCGGTGGGCGACTTCAACGGCGACGGCATCGCCGACATCGCCGCCGGGACCGGCGCGGGGGTGGCCTCCCAGGTCGTCACCTTCAACGGCCTCAACGCCGCGGTGCTCAACCGCTTCACCCCGTACAACGCCGGGTTCCTCGGCGGGGTGAACCTGGCGGCCGGCGACGTGAACGGCGACGGCCTGGCCGAGCTCATCACGGGGGCCGGAGCCGGCGGCGGCCCGCACGTCCGCGTGCTGAACGCCACCACCGGCGCGAGCGTGTACGACTTCTTCGCCGCCGACGTCAGCTTCGGCGGCGGGGTGTCCGTCGCCGCCCACGATCTGAACGGCGACGGCCTGGCCGACATCGTCACCGGCACCGGGCCGGGCGCCCAGGCCCGCGTCCAGGTGTTCTCGGGTGCCAACCTGGCCAGCCTGGACAACTTCTTCGCCTTCGAGAGCACCAACAAGGGCGGCATCTACGTCGGCTAACCCGCCTCACGCAGTCCTTCACGCGGCCGCCCCAACAGGGGCGGCCGTTTTCATTTCCCCCCAGCCGCCCGCCGCCGGTACACTCCAACCCTCTCCCGGAGCGTGCCATGACTCGTCCCACCCGCCGCACCGCCCTCGCCGCCGGCTCCGTACTCGTCGCGTCTGCCGCCCTCGGCCAACCGAAGCCCGCCGCCGGCATCGTCGAAGGGTACACCGACCAACTCAGCTACGCCCCCGGCGACACGGTGAAACTGCACACGTCGAGCGACGCCGCGACGTTCGGCGTGGAGATCGCCCGCCTCGGTGCCAAGCGGCATGTGGTGGAAACGCTCCAGTCCGTGGCCGGCAACAAGCACCCGGTGCCGAAGGACGCCAGCTCGCACGGCTGCCGGTGGCCGGTGGCGGCGGAACTGAAGATCGGTGCCGACTGGAAGACCGGCTACTACTCCGTTCGCTTCACCGTCGCCGGTGCCGACAAGCCCTCACCCGCCGAAACGTACTTCGTCGTCCGCCCCGCCACGCCGGGCAAGATTCTGCTGCAACTGAGCACCAACACCTACAACGCCTACACCAACTGGGGCGGGTACAGCCTGTACGCCTACCACGGCAAGAACAAGGTGCAGGGCCGGCGGGTGTCGTTCGACCGCCCGCAGGCATCGCAGTTCGGCAACTGGGAGCTGCCGTTCGTCGCCTGGGCCGAGGCCAACGGGTACGCCCTCGACTTCTGCGTGAACTCGGACCTCGAGTTCCGCCCGGAGATCCTGAAGCCGTACAAACTGGTGCTCAGCGTCGGGCACGACGAGTACTGGTCGAAACCGATGCGCGACCACCTGGAGAAGTACATCGGCGCCGGCGGCAACGTGGCGTTCTTCAGCGGCAACACCTGCTGCTGGCAGGTCCGCAGCGAGGACAAGGGCCGTGCGCTCGCCTGCTGGAAGCAGAACTTCGGCGACGACCCGCACTACAAGGCCGACACGTTCGAGACGCTGTCCACTCTGTGGGGGCATCACCTCGTCAACCGCCCGGAGAACTCGCTCACCGGCGTCGGCTTCCTGTGGGGCGGGTACCGCAAGAGCCACGGCCAGTTCATGACCGACCCGGCCGAGTTCACCGTCCACCGCCCGGACCACTGGCTGTTCGCCGGCACCGGGGTGAAGAAGGGCGACAGGTTCGGCGACAAGGACACGGTGGTGGGTTACGAGTGCGACGGGTGCGAGCTGGTGTGGAAAGACGGCGTGCCCGAACCGACCTTCCGCGATGGTACTCCGAAGGGGTTCGAGGTGCTCGCCACCTGCCCGGCGAAGTGGCACCCGGACGATTGCGAGTGGTACGAGAAGTGGGAAAAAGGCCGCGTCGGCAACGCGGTCGTCGGCACCTACACCCGCGGCGGCACGGTGGTGACCGTCGGCACCACCGACTGGAGCCACGGCCTACGGGGCAACGATCCGGTCGTCGTGCGGGTGACGAAGAACGTGCTGGACAAGCTCGGCAAGTAGGTGCCGCCTGCCGGGCGGCACTCCTCCAAACAGTGCCGCCCGGC
>JANNDF010000178.1:0-4264 GCA_031387445.1 Planctomycetia bacterium | reverse complement strand
ACCACCCGGTCGGCTGACGCCGGCGGTTCCATTTCTGCACTACGCTTCCATCGGATCGCACCCGATCCGAGGAGCCGGCCGTGTCCATCGCCCACGAGTGCAAGTGCGGACTCGTCACCCCCATACCCGAATCGCAGGGCGGGAAGCGGATCCGCTGCAAGGGGTGCGGCACCATTTCGCTGGTCATTTCCCCCGAACTGCTCGAACCCGACCCGGTGCCGGTCGCGGCCGGGAAGCCCGACACCGCCCCGCCCCCGCCGCCCCGCAAACCGCACAAGTACCGCCGCCAACTGACCCGCGAGGAGGAGCGGGCCGACTACCCCCGCACCGGCGGGGTGATCGACTGGCGGAAAGTCCATGACGGGGACGAACACGACTACCACCACGACCCCATCCCGCCCGACCCGCAGACGCGGTACCTCAACCCGCCAGACGGGAACGTCGGCGGGCGAATCCTCGCCATCGTTGGCGGCGGGGTAACGGTCCTCGGCTCGCTCATCTGGCTGGTGCTGGCGTTCGTGGTATTCGGGCAAATGCCGTTCGTCGGACTGGCGGTGGCGGTCGGGCTGTTCGTGGTCGGCTGCGGGACACTCGTCCACGGTTTCTTCGGGCGGCGGTACTGACTGCAACGTCAAATCCGTGTTCTATGCTCAAGTGGCGGGCCGATTTTTCCGCCACGAGGGGAACGACGATGCGGGTGATTATCGCCCCGGAATTCCACCAGCAGATGCTCAGCCTGCCGTACCACCCGGCGGACTGCTACGTGCGGCCGGGCGAGTACCTGCACCACATGTACATCGACGGGGTGAAGTACGTGGTCGCCCCGGCCGTGCTGGAAGGGCTGACCGAAGCGGAGGCGAAGGGCGACCAAGAGGCGGTCGATCACCTGCGGCTGCACAAAGTGCACTACGAGGCGCTGCTGGCCGACGCCGCCAGGTTCGGCAGCCTGGACGGGGTGACGCTGCTCGGCGACCCGCCGCCGACCGACGACGAGGCGACGCCCGTCTCCGGCAACCAGTTCCTGCCCCGCCTGCCGACCACCTGGGAAGAGACCGGCCTCGATTTGCCGTTCCTGTTCGAGAGTGTGCTCCGCACGATCTTCTCCCGCGGGCGGATGGCCGCGTCCGCGCTGTCGGACGAAATGTCCCTGCCGTTCCAGGTGCTCAACCCGGTGCTGCAAGGGATGCGGCGGCAGATGCTCATCGACATCGTCGGCCAGCAGGGGAACAGCGGGGACGCCAGCTTCGTGTACGAGGTGAAGCCGCCCAAGGGGACGGCCGCCCTGCAAGACGCGCTGGACAAGACCACCTACGTCGGCCCCGCCCCGGTGCCGTTCGCCGACTACTCGGAGAGTGTGCTCGCCCAGACGGTCAAGAAGATCGTGGTGACGCGGCGGAGCGTGCGGAAGGCGTTCGAAGACCTGATCATCTCGGAGAGCGCGTTCAACGAGATCGGCCCGGCCATCAACTCCGCCCAGAGCGTGTTCTTCTTCGGCTACCCCGGCAACGGCAAGACGAGCATCGCCGAACGGATCACCCGGCTGATGGGCGACCACATCTACATCCCGCACGCGGTGGTGGCGAACGGGCAGATCATCAAGGTGTACGACCCCATCCTGCACACCGTGGCGAAGGAGGCGGACGACCTGGCCGCTCCGAGCGGCGGGGGGGACGCCATCCTGAAGAAGGGCACCGCGCACGACAAGCGGTACATCAAGGTGAAGCGGCCGACCATCGTGGTGGGGGGCGAACTGAGCCTGGTCATGCTCGACCTGCGGTACAACAACGTCGGCAAGTTCTACGAAGCGCCGCTGCAAATGAAGGCGAACGGCGGCATCTTCATGATCGACGACTTCGGCCGCCAGCAGATGCGGCCGATGGACCTGCTCAACCGCTGGATCGTGCCGCTGGAGAAGAAATACGACTACCTGAGCACCACCACCGGCACCAAGATCGAGGTGCCGTTCGACGTGATCTTGATCTTCAGCACCAACCTGGACCCGACACAGTTGGCCGACGAGGCGTTCCTGCGGCGGATCAAGTTCAAGATCGAGGTCCGCGACCCGGACGAGGCGCAGTACCGCCAGATCTGGGAGCTGGTGTGCAAGGGGCGACGGGTGGAACACGACCCGAGCGGCATCGATTACCTGATCAGCAAGTGGTACCGGCCGATCGCCCGCCCGTTCCGCATGTGCCAGCCGCGGGACATCCTCGACCAGATGGTTTCGATTGCGAAGTACAACATGGAGCGGGTGAACTTCAGCCCGGACTTGATCGACGCCGCGTGCGCGACGTACTTCATTGGCGCGAAGAAGGACTTCGGCGCGAAAGTGCGGCTGGAGTAAGTGACCCGAGCGGGGACGTGAGTCCCCCGCTCGGGCAAGTCACGGCCGCACGCCGACGCGGATCGGCCTCTCCCGCTCGGCGAAGGCGAACGCTTCCCCCGCTTCGCTCAGCGGGAACACCTTGCTCACCAGTTCGGCGAACGGGAACCGCCGGTGGTTCTCGCCCATGAACCGCACCGCCGCGAGCAGATCGGCCGGGGTGTAGTTGTGAACGCCGACGATCCGCAGGCACCGCCGCACCACCTCCTCGGGATGCAACTCGATGGGTGGAGTCGGCAACACGCTGCCGGCCAGCACCAGTGTCCCGCCGGTGCGAACCTGTGCCAGGGCGAACCGCGTCGGTTCGGTCGCGCCGGACATCTCCACCGCCGCGTCGATCCGCTCCGGCCAGCCGTCGCTCGCTCCGAACCGCTTCGCCAGTGCCACCCGTGCGTCGTCGCGGTCGCACACCACTACCCGCACGCCGGCGGCGGTGGCCATCGCACACGCCGACAGCCCGAGCAACCCGGCCCCCGTGCCGAGCAGCGTCTCGATTGGTCCGGCCGCCCGCAGGCACGCGGCGGCGGTGGCGGTGGCACACATGAGCGGGGCGGCGGCCTTGTCGGGCACGTCGGCCGGCAACTTCACCGCCGCGGTCCCCTTCAGCAAGTGACAGTGCGTTGTCAGTCCGCCGAACGGCCCGCCGGTCTTTTTCCCGTACTTGAACAGCGTGTCGCACTTCTGCGGCAGGTCGTGGGTGCAACAGAAGCACCGCCCGCACGCCCCGATCACGCTCCAGGTGATGCGGTCGCCGATTCGCAACGGCTCGCCCTGAACGTCCGTGAGCGGCTCGTCGGCATTCACCAGTTCCACCACGCCGACCATTTCGTGACCGAGCACCACCGGCGTCGGCTCCTCCCGACGGCCGAAGAAGGTGTGCAGGTCGCTCCCGCAGAGTGTGCAGAGGGACACCCGCACCACGGCCTCACCCGGTTCGGGCGCGGGCAACTCGAACGCCTCGGCCCGGAGGGGCTTACTGGGTCCGTCGAAGTACATGGCGGTGGGCATGAGGTCAGGGGGTGGAATCAGGATCGACCCAGATGCGGGTCAGGAACCGCGGGGCGAGACGGTCGAAATCGCGGTCAGTGGTGATGAGCGTAGCTCCGGCGACGGCAGCCGTCGCCGCGATCCACAAGTCGTTTTTGCCCATCGATTGCCCGACCGATTCGCAGAAAGCGTCGATGGTCGCATAAGCCGTCAGCAAAGCTGAATGCTCGATCGGCCAGCGGTCAAAATAGCTGAGCGCAAACTCCATCTGTGACAACTTCTTGTCCGCCCAACGCCATTGCACCGAGAGGGATCGCAATTCTCCTTCTGTCACCACGCTGAACAGCGGTGTCGGTGTGATCGACAACGGCTGGTAGGTCTCGCTGATCTACCGCCACACCGGAGAACCGGGGACGTAATGGACCAGAATGTTGGTATCGAGCAGATAGAGCGGGGCGGCATTACTCACGACAGTTTCTCCAGAGCCTCACGCACCTGCTCGTCCGTCTCGTCGCCCGGCCACAGAGCTTGCACAACCTCGGTCAGCGTTTTCCCCGGCGGCAACGGTCGAGCCGGGCGAGATGCCTTCGTCAACTCCTCTCGGGTCTTCAGAATCTCTTCCGGGGTGCGGCTCGTGAGCCAGAGTATCGCCCGCTCTAGAGCCGGATTTTCACCCGGTGGAGTCACCTCGACCGTCACCTCGCTCCCCTCGGGCAGGTTTACTGGCTCTTTCGGCTTGAACACGCCGTCTTGGCAGCAATTCCCGGTGTGTGGCGAGGAATGTCTTACATTCGGCCGTCGATTGTTTTATTTGTCCTAACTGCGTTATGAGGCGCGCAGTCCCCCACGCCGTGCCCGATCACAGCTGATGCCGGTTGTTCTTGGGTGATATTT
>JANNDF010000174.1:0-10905 GCA_031387445.1 Planctomycetia bacterium | reverse complement strand
AAATATCACCCAAGAACAACCGGCATCAGCTGTGATCGGGCACGGCGTGGGGGACTGCGCGCCTCATAACGCAGTTAGGACAAATAAAACAATCGACGGCCGAATGTAAGACATTCCTCGCCACACACCGGGAATTGCTGGTCGGCGAGCAGGAGCTGTCGTCGGCGACGTGAGGCCGCATCGAGCGGGGGGGCGATACCGCGGTGTCACGGCGACCTCCATCCTGTTCGAGTCGGTGAGTCGATTCGTCCAGTGACGCCGGGCCTTCCGTCACCGGAGTGAGTCCCATGATCCCTCAGATGCCGTCCGCCAAGAGTTCGTGTTCCGCCTGCTCGAAGCTGCGAACGGGATGAGCCGTTGCCGGGGTAGTCCGCGGGTTGAGCGCGGCGAGGAACTGCTCGATCGCCTGGCGATTTGTGTACCGCCGGCCACCCAGCTTCCAGGTGTTCAATTTGACCCGCGGCGTGCCCACCCCCGTCAGCGCCCACCTGATCCACGTCTTGGCGTGCAGCCGATCGAGTCCGGCCGGTGCGAACCGACCCGCGTAGGTGAGGGGGAAGAACTCTTGCGTCTGATCGGACATGGTCGTGTCGCCTCGCTCCGGGTTGTCCCGGTCGACGCATTGTTCGCACTGTGGACCGTGTCCATGCCGGGGTGCAATCGGGGTGCAGCCGGGGTGCCAGGAACGGGGGTTGATCACCACCAGGCTGGTCGGCAGATGTGGAACGCGAAACCGCCGGCCATGATGGTCGGCGGTCACGTCAGGGAAAGGTGCTTCCAACACGGTCAGGCCGGAGTTTGCGACCCGGCGACCATGACACCAGCCGTTTCGTCGGGGTGGCTCGGTGAGCGGGTGAGAGTGGCGAGCATCACGAGCGTTCGACTGGTTGGATTCAGGATTCAAGGAGCTCATGGCAGACGCCGTTCCCGCTCCCGTCACCCGAGAACCGGATGCGCTTCTGTTTCTTGTTCAAGTCGCGGATGGCATGCTCCACCCACGGGACTCGTCGATTGCCGTCAGCGCGTGTGCCCGGGAGGGTCACCTGGTACGCCCACCCCGTCGACTGAAAGCGGTCCAGAATCTGTCGCAGTTTTTTCGCACGATTGTCCAGCGTCAGAATCGTCTCGCCGTCGAGCCGGAGCACACCACTCACACGGTCCCAATGAACCCTCCGCCGGTCCGGCCCCTCCTCTTCGGGAAGGCGATACAACTGTTCCCTCACCTCCGGCCATCCGGCCCACCAGCATCGGGTCCACCACTCGATCACGGTGCCGTCCCGAATTTGTCCCGCCACCCGACGCAACCCCACAGCCGGACGCTCGGCACCGTCCCACGACACCAACTCCAAACACAATCGCATCACCCGCCGTTCGGGCGGCTCGTCGTCCGGGTGCCCCAGACTGCTTCCGAGGAACTCTTGCGGGTACTCCTCATAGAGTCGGTCGAGGCTGGCTGCCGCGAGGGACAAGTACTCCCACTCTGTGCAAGGCGGAGGGGTGACGATTTCCCATGCCTCCAGCCAGCCCGGATCGAACGCGGCGGGGTGTCGTACCAGCCGAGCCCGCATCAGGTCCTTGCACACCCCGGCGACCAGCAGTCGCAGTTGATGCAGGCTGACCCGGCTTGGGGTCGGTTCGGTCGGCGGCTGGCTCATGACGTTTCCCCTCAGCCCACCTCGCCCATCACCTGGCGGGCGAGGGTCTGGTCCTGTTCCGCGTAGATTTCGGTGACGCCGACTTCGCGGTGGCCCCCGCACACGCGGGAGGCCTCAAGTCCGTAGAGCTTGCGGATCTCCGTCAGGCGGCTGTGGCGGAGTTGGTTCGGGACCCACACCGGCACGCCGACGCGTCGGCAGCCGCGGCGGATGGCCTGCCGGTAACTGCCCACCGGGTAGAACTGCCGCAGCGGTGCCCTCTCCCGCCCCTTGGGCTGGCGGACCGCCTGGCTCGGCGTCATCGGCGACTTCCGCTGGTCGCGGCGACCGACGTTGCGTGCCGCCTCGGCGTCCCGCGGCGAGAAGACGAACGCCTCGGGGTCGGCGGGCAGCAGCGGGCGAAGAATGTCTTGGGCTTTCGGCCCGAGGTAGACCACCCGGTGCATCGCCGGGGTGTCGTCCGTGTTGTGGTGTTCGGTCTTGTATCGTGCGGGGCGGTACTCCCACACCCCGCCGGACCGGTCGATGTCGCCCGCCCGCATCTGCACCACGTCTTGCGGGCGGCAGCCGCACAGCCGCTGGACCTCCACCATCGCTCTCACCGCCGCGGGCAGCACCGGGAGCACCTTCTGGACGTACTCGTCCTCGACCGGCCGAACGCGGGGCGTCTCGCGGGCGTTCGTCTTCCCCCGCTTCAGCCCCTGCACCCGCAGGAGTGACGCGTGGACGTCCACCGGCACCAACTCCTCCGCCCACGCGTACATCCGCTTCACCCGGCCGACGAGTTTGTTCACGCACTTGCGGCCCATCCCCCGGTGAGATCACCTGCCGCACCCAGGTGATCTCACCGGGGGCCTCGTCAGTCACCTTCACCGTCCGGGTGATGTCGTGCCGGACCATGGCCTCTCGGACGGCCTTCAGTTTCGACGGGGAGAACTCGCGGGCGGGTGTGGTGCCGTACAACCGGCGGACGAACCGCAGGGCGAGGCGGACGGCGTGCGTCTCGCTCGTCGGCTGCCCGTTCTTGACGTAGTAGGACTTGCAGAACCGCCAGTACCGGGCGATCAGTTCGGTGCCGGAGTTGGGCGTGTCGGCGGACTGAGAAGGGGCGGGTTCGTGGCGTCGGGCGAGGTGTTCGGCGATCAGCCGGTGGTACCGCTCCCGGCTCTCGGGCGAGTTGAACTCGCCCAAGTAATGGTCACGCCCGCCGACGGTGACGACGGCGCAATTGCGGGCTTTGTGGAAACGGTATTTGGGGACAGAGGAGCGGGGCATGACGCGATCCTGAAAGGGGAATCCAGTACGGTACTGGCATTCCAGGGCTTTCAGACCGCACCGCCGGGAACCGGCGGGTGAGCACAAAGTGCCATCGGCCAACGAGTTATGTCGAGTCGGGCTGACAGGATTCGAACCTGCGACCTCTTGGTCCCGAAGCATTCAGCGGAACGGGCGTTTGTTTGGCGTTGAAGGCCGTGTTCTGCAAGCACTTTAGTTCCTTGGGGATGGTATGGCAAGACGTGGCGAACAGAGGCGAAGGATGGCGAACAATGACGGTACGGGAGGGGGAAAGACGGTACACGGACGGTACAAAGCGGTTGGGGAAGACTATTGGACTGGGCGAGCGTCTGGCTGGTCGCCATCGGCTGGACGCTCTCTCGTCGGCAGCCGTGCCAGAGCTTCGTACTTCGCGGGAGCGGCCGAGGCCGTGGGCCGAAAGACCGATCATACTCCGGACGACCCTGACTCGACCGTCGTGCAACTCAACCTGCGGGTACTCATGGTGGACGACTGCCGGGGCCCCGCCGACGCGGTGGCCGACCAACTCTACCTACACGGGGCGGAAGTGCGGGTGTGCTAACGTGTGGCTGAGCCGGCGAACCACGTGATAAGGCTATGGAGAAGGACGGGTGACACCCGTGCGAGTCCCGAGGGCCGGCTGCTACGACTCGTGGACGAAATCGATGAACCCGCGCTCGACATCGAGCCGCTGGAGCCGAACTCGGATCGGGTCGCCGACGCGGACTCCCCCGCGCGCGTCCATCAGCCGCCCCTCGACCGGCGGCCGGAGCACCCGCACCCACGTCCCTTTCTCCGACACGCCGGTGACGAGCGCGTCGAACGTCTCGCCGATGCGGTTCGACAGGAAGAGGGCGGCGGCGGACTTTCGCACCTGCCGTTCCACCTTCTTCGCCGCGTCCTCCCGGTCGGTGCAGTGGGCGGCGAGCGCCGCCAGCTCGTCCGCGGTGTAGGGGGCGGGCCGGTCGGCGATGGCGGCCTTCAACAGCCGCTGGGTCACCAGGTCCGGGAACCGCCGGTTCGGGGCCGTCGAGTGGCTGTACTCGCGGACGGCGAGGCCGAAGTGCCCGCCCGCCTCCGCGCCCGGCGTCTGCACCACGTACTCGCCGGCCCCGAGCAGCTTGACGACGGCGAGCGACAGGTCGGGGAAGTGGAGCGGGTCGGCCTCCCGCCTCTTGGTGAGGAACTCGGAGAGCGCCACCGGGTCCGGCACTTCGGGGAGGGCGACGCCGACGCCGTTCGCCACCTCGCGGATGCGGCCCCACCGCTCGGGCGTGCGGATGACCCGCAGGAGCGTCGGCCGCTTCTTGCCTTCGAGGAACCGGGCGACGACGCCGTTGGCCGCGATCATGAAGTCTTCGATGAGTCGCTTCGCCCGGTTCGGCCGCTCGGCCCGCACGTCCACGATGGTGCCGTTCCGCACGACCGTCTCGGTCTCGATGGTCTCGAGGTCGAGCGCCCCGTGCCGGTGCCGCACCGCCCGCATGGCGACCGACACCCGGTCCTGCGTCCGCAGTTGGTCGGCGAGACCTTCGGCCTTTGCCACCTTCTCCGGCGGGGCGGCCTCGCCGTCGAGCCACGCGGCGACGCTCCGGTACGCCAGCTTCGCCCGATTCTTCACCAGCCCGCGGTACACGTCGGAATCGGTCACAGTACCGTCGGCCGCGACCGTCATCTCGACGACCAGCGCGAGTCGCTCCTCCCCTTCGCCAAGGGAGGTCAGGTCGGTGGACAGCCGCTCCGGCAGCATGGCGAAGATGGCGGCCGCGGTGTAGACGGACACGGTGTTGGTGAAGGCGTGCCGGTCGATGGGCGTGCCCCGCTTCACGGCCGCGTCTACGTCGGCGATGGCGACCAGGATTTTCACCGCGCCGCCCGGCAGCGGTTCGGCCACCGTCAGTTGATCGAGGTCCATCGAGGTGTCGTTGTCGACCGAGCACCAGAGGAGCGAGCGGAGGTCGCGCACGGAGGGATCGGCCTCGCGGGCCGGGCCGGGGATGCCCTTCAGCTGCGCCAGTGCGTCGGCCGGGAAGTCCGGTTCCAGCCCCCGCGCCACCATCGCCCGGCGGGCGATGACGCCCAAGTCGCTTGCAACACGTCGCTCGTTCATTCGCGTGCCCTCCGTGACTGACGGTGTGCTCTTCGCGGGAGTGTAGCGATCCGAACTGCTCGGGGCCAAAGGCGGAACGGGGTTGTCGCCGGCGTCACACGTGGCGGGCGACAGCCCGCTCGATCAGCCCGAACAGCCCCTCGATGGCCAGAGCCAACACCGCCGCCGGGATCGCCCCCTCGAGCATGAGCGGCAGGTCGCCCTTGTCGAGACCCCGCAGGATCGGCTTGCCGTACCCGCCTGCCCCAATGAACCCGCCCAGGGTGGCCGTCCCGATGTTGATGACGGCCGCCGTCCGCACCCCGGCGAGGATGGCCGGGGCGGCGAGCGGCAGTTCCACCCGCCACAGTGCGGCCAACGGTGGCAGGCCGAGGGCGGCGGCCGACTCGCGGAGCGAACCGGGGATGCCGGTCAGCCCGGTGTGGGTGTTCCGCACGATCGGCAGCAGACTGTACAGGAAGAGTGCGGCGACTGCCGGCGGGGCTCCGGTGCCCTTTCCGACCGCCCACATCATCACCGGAATCATGAAGAGGAGCAGGGCGAGGGACGGAATCGTCTGAAGCAACCCGCACACGGCCAGCACCACCTTGCCGACGAGCGGTCGGCGGGCGGCCACTACCCCCAGTGGCACCGCCACCAGCACCGCGACCGCGAGCGACGGCATCACCAACAGGAGGTGTTCCCAGGTGGTGGCGAACACCCGCCCGGCCAGGGTGCCGTCCGACGACACCGCTTCCACCCGCAACTCCTCGCGCACGAACTCGGCCGCCACCTCCCCCTCGGATCGCCGGCCCTCCTCCCGTTGCACCGCCGAATTCATCCGTTGCATCTGCGCTTCGGAGATCCGCCCCTCCGCCCGCCGCAGGCTCGCCACCACCGCCGGGTGCCGCACTTCCAGGTCTGCCCGGTAGAGCCAGACCGACTCGTAGGCCGGGAAAAAGTTCTGGTCGTCGGGCAGCACCAGGAGGTCGTACTGGGCGATTTCGCCGTCGGTGGTGTACACCTCGGTCACGTCGATCGCCTTCTCAACCACCGCCCGGTAGGCGAGGGTGTGAACCATCCCCTGCACGTTTTGTTGCGGCAAGCCGTAGTACCGCTTCAGCCCCGGCCACCCGTCGGTGCGGTCGAGGAACTCGGGGATGAACCCGCACCGCAGCTCGGGATGGCGTTTCAGATCGGAGGTCTTGGTAATGCCCTTCGCCGCCGCCACGTCCTTCCGCATGCCGAGCGCGTAGTTGTTGCGGAACCCGAGCGGCCGGCTCATGCGGACGCCATGGGCGGCCAGGGCGGCGTCCAAATTGGGCGCGTAGTCTTTGAGGATCTCCTTGCGGATGGTGCCGGTGTACTCGGGGTAGGCGTCGATGTCGCCGTTGGTGAGGGCGAGCCAGATGGTGAGCGTGCTGCCCAGGTCGGACCTCTCGGCGGGCACTCCGGCGTCGCGCGTCAGTTGCGTGCCCATCTCGGCGAGGATGATCGACTCGGTGAACTTCTTCGCGCCGATCACCACCGGCCGGTCGGCGGGCTTGGAACAGCCGACCGCCAGGAGCAACAGGGGCAGCGACAGCCGTCTCACGCCGGCACCTCCGGCCCGCGCTGGGCCTGGACGAACCGGGTGACGAACTCGTCGGCCGGGCGGTGCCACAGGTCGGCCGGGCTGCCCTCCTGCACCACCCGCCCGTCTTTCATTAGCACCACCCGGTCGGCGAAGTACGCCGCCTCGGCCAGGTCGTGCGTCACCAGCACCACCGTCTTGTTCAACCGGCGGAAGATGTCGCGGAGTTCGGCCTGCAGTTCGGCTCGCACCAGCGGGTCGAGTGCGCCGAGCGGCTCGTCGAGCAGGAGGGCGTCCGGGTCAAGCATGAGCGCCCGCATCAGCCCGACCCGCTGCCGCTGCCCGCCGGAGAGTTGGTGCGGGTGGCGGTCCAACCCGTCGGCGGGGAAGCGGGTGAGGGCGGCCAGTTCGGCCACACGGGCGGCGGTGGTGTCGCGTGCGTGGCCGAGGTGAGTGGCCATGAGGGTGACACCACCGCCGCCCGTGTGGCCGAACAGGCCGCCGTCTTGGATGACGTACCCCACCCGCAATCGGACGGATCGGGCGGTGGTGGGCGTGACCGGCGTGCCGGCGAACTTGACCTCCCCGGCGTCCGGGGGGACAAGTCCGATCAGGAGTCGCAGGAGGGTGGATTTGCCGCACCCGCTCGGCCCGATGAGCGCGGTCGTCCGCCCCGCCGGCAGATCCAGCGTGAGCGGTCCCAGAGCGGTCCGCCCGGCGTACCGCTTCTCCACCGCACGCAGGGTGAACATCAGGAGACCACCACCCCTTTCCAGAAGGCCACCCGCCCGGCGATCTGCTTGGCCGCGTCCTTCGGCTGAGGGTAGTACCAGGCGGCGTCCGGGTTCTCCTTCCCGTTCACCACCAGCGTGTAGTAGCTGGCGGTGCCCTTCCACCCGCACACGGTCTGAGTGCCGCTCGGCTGGAAGTGCTCCTTCTTCATCGCGTCCGGCGGGAAGTAGTGGTTGCCCTCGACCACCACGGTGTCGTCCGACTCGGCCAGCACGGCCCCATTCCACACGGCTTTCATGACACGTTCTCCGACAGGGTTGATTGGGCTGTCAGTCCGAGCACGGCGAAGTAGCCCCGCTCGTCCGTCCAGGTCGCGGCCAGGTGCAGCCCGCACCCGGTGGAGCGGTCGGCCAGTTCCCGCACGTCATACTTGTGCGAGTTCTCGGTGTGGATGGTCTCACCCGGCAGGAAGTCGAACGCCGCCGGCCCCACTCGCACCCGCTGCCGCCGCTCGCTCACCAGGTGCATCTCGACCCGCGACCGCTCGGCGTTGTAGAAGGCACGGTGGGCGAAGGCGGCCGGGTCGAAGTCGCCGCCGAGTTCGCGGTTGATGCGGACGAGCAGGTTGCGGTTGAACGCCGCCGTCACCCCGGCCGCATCGTTGTACGCCGGTTCCAGCACCTCGACCGGCTTCCGTAGGTCGATGCCGAGCAGCAGTCCGCCGCCGGGGCCGACCAGTCGGGCCACCCGCCGAAGAAGGGCGTCGGCCTCGGCCGGCTCGAAGTTCCCGATGGTCGAGCCGGGGAAGTACACCACTCGCCGGCGGGCGGGCAGCGGGGGTAGTGCGAACGGGGTGGTGAAATCGGCCACCAGCGGCAGCACGGCGAGCGCTGGGTAGTCGTCGGCGAGCGCCGTCGCCGCGGCCCGCAGGTGTTCGCCCGATACGTCCACCGGCACGAACCCGGCCGGCCAATCCAGGCGGTCGAGCAGGAACCGCACCTTCGTCAGGCTGCCGGCCCCGAGTTCGATCAGCAGGCAGTCCGGCCCGCACCACTCGGCCATGTTCGTCGCGTGCCGACCCAGAATGCCCAACTCGGTACGGGTCGGGTAATACTCGGGCAGCTCGCAGATGCGGTCGAACAACCGCGAGCCAGTGGCGTCGTAGAAATATTTGGCCGGCAGCCGCTTCTGCGGGCGGGACAGGCCGGCGAGCACGTCGGCCCGGAAGCGATCGACGGACGAGAGGGTACGTCGGGTGGTGGTCATGAGTGGGCGTCCCGTGCAATTCGGATGCCGGAGAACTGCCAGCGGGCGTCGGGCGGAAAGAAATTGCGGTACGTCAATCGCACGTGCCCCGACGGGGTCACACACGACCCGCCGCGGAGTACCATCTGGTTGCACATGAACTTGCCATTGTACTCGCCGAGGGCACCAGCCGGCGGGCGGTAGCCGGGGTACGCGGTGTACGGGCTGGCCGTCCACACCCACACCCCGCCGAACTCGCCGTCGGTTCGCGTCGGGTGAAACCCGTCTTCGCCCATGAACTGCCCCTCCACCGGCCGGTCGCTCACGGCCGTCTCCCACTCGAACTCGGTCGGCAACCGGGCACCGGCCCAGCGGGCGTAGGCATCAGCCTCGTAATAGCTGACGTGGCACACCGGCGCATCCGGGTCGAGCGATTGGTCGCCGTGCAGGGTGAACGACCGCTCGACCCCGTCCCAGTATAACGGGGCGGCCCACCCGCCCTGCCGCTTCGCCGCCCACCCGTCGGACAGCCACAGGTCCGGGCGGTCATACCCGCCGTGCTCGATGAACCGGCGGTACTCGCCGTTCGTCACCAGCCGCGAGGCGAGGTCGAACCCGCCCACGAACACTCGGTGCCGCGGGCCCTCGTTGTCGAAGGCGAACCCGCCGCCGTCGTAGCCCACCCACCGCAGCCCGGCCGGAGAGTGCCGCCAGCCGAGTGGGATGCCGGGGGTCGTCGAGAGCGATGCCGGCGGGGCGTACTCCGGGCGCAGCGGGTTCAACCCGAAGGCGTGCTTCAGGTCCGTCAGCAACAGTTCCTGGTGCTGCTCTTCGTGGTTCAGCCCGAGTTCGACCAGCAGGGCGATGGCGGCGAACGTGTGGTCGTCGGCGGAGAGGGAGGCGAGTACCTGCTCGTCCACCGCGTGGCGGTAGGCGTACACCTCGGCCACCGTCGGGCGGGAGAGCAGCCCGCGGGCCGGCCGCGGCCAGCGGTCGCCGACGGCGTCGTAGTACGAGTTGAACAGGTACCCGAACTGCGGGTGGAACGGGCGGAAGCCGGACGCGTGCGGGGCGAGTACGAACGTCTCGAAGAACCAGGCGGTGTGCGCCAGGTGCCACTTCGGCGGGCTACAATCGGGCATCGATTGGAGTTGGTAGTCCTCCGGCTCCAGCGGCTCGCACAGTAGTTCGGTGAGCCCCCGTACGGCGCAAAAGCGAGCCGCGAGGGCGGCCGGGGAGCCGGTGAAAGCCGGGGGGTCGGACATCTCTTCTCCGGCAGCGGACAGTCGGTACGGGCAAAGCAGTGTAGGCACTCCCGGCCTCTGCGGTCACCTCGATGCAGACGGTTCTGCGAATCCCGAAGCGCCGCCCGACTCGGGCCGGGTCTCTGACCAGCGATGTCCGAGGATGTCTCCGGGGACCTCCCCAACTCGAAGCGAAGGTGGCGGTCGACCCCACCCGGTTCGACGTCGACGCGGACGAGTACCTCGTCTCCCCGGTCTCTCGGACACCGACCTCAATGAGACCGAGAAACTGAAGGCTGTGGCGACGGGTGCCCGGAAGGTCACCCTCGCGGCGGAGTCCGACCGCGAGTACGTCGTGCCCGGCGAGGGCATCGGCATCACCTTCGACAAGACGAAGGACGGGCGGAGCGAGGTAATCACGGCCCACGTCAACGGGCCGCGGCCCTGATCCGCCGGTGGGTCGAACACATTTGAGGGACTGGCGTCTTGCTAACGCCGGTTGGATGAAGCGCCAGGACTGGGTCAAAAAGCACGGCGAGACCCGCGCGACCCGGGGGCAGGCCGGTGAAGCTCCCCAAAGATCGTGGACAGCGGGAACGCGGTGTATCCTCAACTGACCAGGAGACGCACCGATGACCAAAGTCCGTGGCCAATACCCGCCGGAGTTCAAGCTCCGCGCGGTGGCGATGATGACCGATCAGGGGCTGAGTGTGGCCGAAGTGGCCCGCCAACTGGGCGTGTCCGAGAGCCGGCTCCACGAGTGGAAGAAGGCCGTCCGCGAGAAGGGGGCCGCCGCCTTTCCCGGCACGGGCCATCAGGCCCCTCTGGAGGAGGAGAATCGCCGCCTGCGGGCCGAGGTGAAACGCCTGGAGGTGGAGCGTGACCTCCTGAAAAAAGCGACGGCGTTCTTCGCCGCCCACGCGAAGTGATCTTCGCCTGGGTCGAGGAACGCCGGACCGAATTCCCGGTGGCCGTGATGTGTCGTGTGCTGGGGGTGTCGCGGTCCGGGTACTACGCCCGGGCGACGCGGTCGCCGAGTGCGGCGGCCATCCGCCGGGAGGGACTGGTCGA
>JANNDF010000164.1:0-4875 GCA_031387445.1 Planctomycetia bacterium | reverse complement strand
GTTGTGTTGGATCAACCGGGTCCTTACGGACCTCGGCTCACCAAGTGCTCGCCACAGTTGCCCTTGTTTCTGTTTCGGCGGGTGGCGTACACTTTTCACGTTCGTCCCGGTCGTGGAAGGATTCCCGCCAATGGCCTCGCCTAGCCCGAACGACCTCACCCGTCAACAACTGGACGAGCTGGACGTGCTGCTCCAGCGGATGCTGGCGTTGCCCGTCAGCCAGCCGGAACCGGCCGTCGCGTTCCCGCCGCCCCCGCCCCTGCCCGACCTGCCGCCGGCCGCCCCACGCCCGGCCCCGCGGGCCATGCCCGACCCGCCGACGGTCAGTTGGCGGGCCGACACGCCCACCGGCGGCAAGGCCCCGCACCTGACGCCCGCCCCGGAGCCGGCCACCGCGTTCACCCCGTCAGTGTTGCCGTTCCCGCCGTCGGCACGGGCCAACCCCGACCCGATGCCGATGCCCCCGCCGCGGCCGGCCCCGGCTCAGAACGCGCCGGTCCCGTGGCTGTTCGCCCCGCCGACCCCGTCGTTCACCCCGCCCGAACCGCAACCGCCGGTCGTGTCGTCCGGCACCCTCCGGGGGGTGGACGCCCCCGCCCTGCCCTTCGACTTCCGTCGGGCCGACCCGATGCCGTCGCCGACTCTCCCCGGCGTCGAATTCCCCGACGTGAACCCGTTCGCCGACCCGCTACCGCCGGTCACAGAGGCAGAGCCGGCGGCCACCACCGCCCGCCCGGTGCCCGTCTACCTGTGGCCGGTGTTCGCCCTGAACTGGGTGCTCGAGTTCCTGCTCGGGTGGTTCGGGCCGGTCGGCCAAGTGCTGATGCGGCCGCTCACGAAGACGCTCCTCGGCTGGCTCGGCGTGCTGCTCCTGCTGGGCGCCGGCGTGTGGGCGGCCCGCGGGCTGGGCTGGGTGTCCTGGCCGCGGTAGCGGTTGCGGCTACAATCTGGGGATTGCGGGAAATGCCCCCCGCCCGCCGACGAACGGCCGGGAGAGCGCCTCCGCTCGCCCGACCCACCCCCGAGTCACGTCCGGAAATGACATCCCCCCCGCGGAAGTACGACTTCCTGGCCGCGTTCCTGACGTACCTCATCCCCGGCCTGGGGCAGGTGAAGCAGGGCCGCATCGGCAAGGGCGTCCTGTACTTCGTCTGCCTGTACGGGCTGTTCTTCTACGGCATGTGGCTGGGGCAGTTCAAGAACGTGTGGCTGGCGAAGGCGGACAAGCTGCCGCGGGTGACGCTGCCGGTGGCGAACACCGAACTAAACGGCCTGCCCAAAGACCTGTCGTACCGCAAAGAGTTCCTGGCACAGTTCTGGATCGGGGCGGCGGCGTGGCCGGCGCTGTTCCAGTACGCGAACACCGAGCCGCTGCCCGGCGACCCGACCGAAGACGCCAAGTGGGAGGGCAAGGAACAGCCGGTGGTCGGGCACTACATGCAGGCGCCGTCGGAAAGCCGGTTGAACGACCTGCAACGCAACACCGACACCACCTGGGACCTGGGCTGGGTGCTGACGGTGATCGCCGGGGTGCTGAACATCCTGGTCATCTACGACGCCCTGGCCGGCCCGCTGGTGAAGGAAGACATGAACCCGGACGGCACGCCGAAAACTCCGACCGCGCCGGGGGGTGGCAAATGACTCCGCTCTTCGCCGCCGGCGGCTGGTGGACCGTCGCCCTGCATTTGCCCGTGCTGCTGGTGGCCGTGAGCCTAGTGTATAGCGCCACCCGCCACGACCGCTGGGATCTGATCGTCCGCGAGGCGATCACCTGGGGCGTGCGGATGGCCGGCTTCCTGCTCGGCCTGGGGGTGCTGCTGTTCGTACTGTCGTCCTACCCGGACTGGTGGCCGGCGGTCATCTTCCCGGTGCTCATCGGCATGGCCGTGTACTACGCCTGGAACTCGCCGTGGTACCGGCGGTTGCGGGAGCAGAAGGCGAAGGAGAAGGAACCCGCCGCCGTCGTGAAGGCGAAGTGAGCGAGCGCCGAAGGGGCGAGCCGTGCCCCGTGAGGGGCCGGGTTCTTCCACACCCCCGGCGGCTCACGCCGCTCCGCTCGCCACGAGTTGTGTCACCACCCGCCAACTTTCCCCCGCCGTCCCACGTCTGAATTCTGGTAACTCCGGGGTAACGCCGATTTGACGGCGGGTATCCGCCCCGGGTACACTCTCTCCAAGCCGTGAACCCCTCCCGCACGGCCGCTCGCGATCTGTTTCCCATCCACCCATTCCTAAAGGGGCGGGGAATGCAGGCTTTCCGCAACAACCTCCCGGCCGTCGTCGCCATCGCGTTGGTGGTCGGTTTGGCCCCCCTCGGGTGGGCCGAAGACGCCCCGCGGGCGAAGAAACTGCCGGTGGATGTGGAGCAACTGTTGGCCGACGCCGCCAGGGCCGAGGCCGAGAGTAAGTACGAAGACGCCTTGCGGCACTACCTGCGGGCGTTCACCGCCGGCCGCTCCGACCCGGACACCCGCGACCGCATCCGCATTTGCTTCCGTCACGTCGCCCAGGCCGAACGCCACCGCGACCCCGCCTTTCAGAAGTTCGTCGCCGCCATGCCCGCCACCGACGCCTTCACCCTTTACGGGGAGGTGGTGGGGGAGATCCACAAGAAATACGCCGACCGGACGAAGGCGACGGTCGAGCGGCTGTTCGCCGCCGGGCTGGACGAACTGGCCGCGGCCCTGGACGTGCCGGCCTTCCGCCAACAGCACCTGAAGGACGCCGACGACGCCAAGATCGCCGAGTTCCGCGCCCTGTTGCGGGACACGAAACTGCCGACCACCCCGCGGGAGGCGTCGCAGGCGGCGCGGGCGGTGGTGGCCGCCGCGAACAAGACGCTCGGGCTGAAGGGCGGGGCGGCGGTGGTGTTCGAACTGCTGTGCGGCGCGTGCACCGGGCTGGACGAGTATTCCAGTTTTGTGCCGCCGGGAGGCTCGGACCCGTCGCCGCTGGCCGAGTTGGCCGGGTACGGGCTGCTGGTGAAGGCGGACGGGCAAGGGCTGCTGGTGGAGGCGGTGCTCCCGCGGTCGTGGGCGGCGACGATGACCAAGCTCCGCAAGGGCGACCGCATTCTGAAGGTGAACGGCAAGTCGGTGGTGGGGGCGACGCCGGCGGTGATCGCCGAGGCGCTGCGGGCGGCCGAAGGCCACGGCCACCTGATCGAACTCGTGCCCGCCGACGACACCGCCGACAGCGTGCGACTGCCGACGCCGGTGCCCACCGTGTACGCGGCCGAACTGATCGACATGAAAGAGGGCGTCGGCTACCTGCGGCTGGCCGCGTTCAAGGACCGCACCCCGCAGGAGTTCGACGACGCGGTGATGGAGTTGAAGGCCCGCGGCATGAAGGCCCTGGTGATCGACATCCGCGGCAACTCCGGCGGGCTGTTCGCCGCCGCCGTCGGCATCGCCAAGCGGCTGCTCCCCGGCGGGGCGGTGGCCACCACCGACGGGCAGGTGCCCGACTTTTCCAGCCGCGTGTTCTCGTCCGACTCCGGTATGGCCGCCCACGACTTCCCGGTGGTGCTGCTGATCGACACCAAGACCATGTCGGCCGCCGAGATCCTGGCCGCCAGCCTGAAGGACAACCAGCGGGCCATCCTCGTCGGCCTGCCCACGTTCGGCAAGGGGCTGATCCAGGCCGGGCTGCGATTGCACTCGCTCGACGGCACCGGCGACGACCGCGCGGCCAAGTCCGGCCTGCTCATCCTTTCCGTGGCGACGGCCAGCGGCCCGCTGAGCGGGCTGATCCAGGGCCGCGGGGTCAGCCCGCACGTGACCGAAGCAGACGCCGACCGGCAGTTGGCGCTGGCCGTGGAGAAGGCGATGGAGCTGCTCGCCGGCGGACCGGTCATGCCACCCATGCCGCTGATGCCGCCGGAGTCCACCATGCCCCCCCTCGTCCGGCGGTAACCCCCAACACGTCCGTCGGGCATACACTGCCCACATGTCCTTCACCGCCGCCGAAACCGCCGCGTGCAGCCGGCTGGTCGAACTCGCCCTGGCCGAAGACCTCGGCACCACCGGCGACCGCACCAGCCTCAGCACCATCCCGGCCGACAAGTCCGCCACCGCCGCGTTTGTTGCCCGTAGCCCCGGTGTGATCGCCGGCCTGCCGGCCGCGGCGCTCGTGTGTGCCGCTGTCGATGCCAGGCTGTCTTTCACCCCGCTCGTGACGGACGGCACAACGGCCGTGAAGGGCACCCGCATCGCCACCGTGTCGGGTCCGCTTCAGTCCGTGCTGGTCGCCGAGCGAACCGCCCTCAACTTCCTGCAACGGCTCTCCGGCGTGGCCACGCTCACCCGCAAGTTCGCCGACCTGGTGGCCGGCACGAAGGCGAAGGTGCTCGACACCCGCAAGACCACCCCCGGCTGGCGGCTGATGGAGAAGTACGCCGTGCGGTGCGGCGGGGGCACGAACCACCGCGTCGGGCTGTACGACGCCATCTTGATTAAAGACAACCACATCGCCGGGCTGGGTGATGCGAGCACGGCCGTGCGACGGGCGGTGGAGCTGGCGAGAAGTTATCCGGGGAACGCCGGCCTACCGGTGGAAGTGGAGGTCGATTCCATCGAGCAGTTGAAGCAGGTGCTGCCGGTGAAGCCGGAGATCGTGCTGCTCGACAACATGACGACGGACGACCTGCGGGCGTGCGTGGCCTTGCGGGATGCGGTGGCTCCGGGCGTGCTACTGGAAGCGTCCGGTGGGGTGAACCTGACCACTATCCGCGGCATCGCCGAGACGGGCGTGGACCGCATCAGCGTCGGGGCGATCACGCACTCCGCCGTGGCGCTGGACGTGGCGCTGGATTATGTGGGGTGAACGCCGTCGAGATGGCCAACCACGCCCACCTCTCCCCTGCGGAGCGGGGGAG
>JANNDF010000130.1:0-1263 GCA_031387445.1 Planctomycetia bacterium | reverse complement strand
CCGCTGAATGTGCCACCGTGGGCACCGAGCGTTCGGAGCACGTCGGCCTTGGTCGTATCAACAACTTGGAGCGAGCGCGGCAACGAAATCTCCCACAGCGCCCGCTCGCCGACCTTGCGCTCATCCAGGCGCCGCTCCGCGGGCGGACGCGCAACAAGGCCAACTCACCCGTCAGGTGGATCGAACCCCCGAACCGCGATACAGTGTGAACCGATCATCATGGGCGATGGAGGAAAGGTGATGGCAAAGGGCAAGGTGCGGTTCCAACCGAAGGCTCTTGTCATTTCCTGTCGGGATCACCACCGCTCGGCCCAGTTCTACGAAGGGGTTCTCGGGGCGATCCGGTTACCGGGTGACGGCTATGGTTGCCCGTGGTTTCGGCTCGGTGTGTGGGAGTTTTCGTTGATGCCAAATGCCACGGAAGACAGCGTAGGTCTACTCCCGTCCCATGCAGCGACTTTTCTTATGCTCGAAGTGGACGACCTCGAAACGGCTTACCGTTACTGCCTGAAAGCAGGGGTAACAATTGTGGAGCCGCCGAACGGGCCTTACATGATCATTGCGGACCCGGACGGCTTGCAAATCGAAGTGTGGCAGGCCGACGACCCTAACGCCTGACACTGTGCAGGTGAACGGAATCGTTCACCGCTACCGGTACCCGAACGGGCTGGGGTTGACGGTGTCGCTCTCGACGATGCCGTCGCGGAGGCGGACCACCCGGCGGGACCAGTCGGCGATGTCCTGCTCGTGCGTCACCATCACGATGGTTTTGCCCGTCTTGTTCAGCTCCGTCAGCGTCTGCATGATCTCGATGCTGGTGCGGCTGTCCAGGTTGCCGGTCGGCTCGTCGGCGAGCAGCACCTGCGGGTCGTTCACCAGTGCCCGCGCGATGGCCACCCGCTGCTGCTGACCGCCGGAGAGTTGCAACGGGCGGTGGTCGAGCCGGTCGCCCAGCCCGACCATCTCCGCCAGGGCGATGCACCGCTCCTGCGTCCGCTCGTCCAGTTTGATCCCCTGGTACACCAGCGGCAGCTCGATGTTTTCCACCACCGTGTACTGTGGCAGCAGGTTGTACGCCTGGAAGATGAACCCCAGGTAACTGCTCCGCACCTCGGACAGTTGGTCGTCCGACATGTGGGCGACGTCCCGCTCGGACAGGTAGTAGCTGCCCTTCGTCGGCCGATCGAGGCAGCCGAGGATGTTCATGAGGGTGGACTTGCCCGACCCGGACGGCCCCATGAGGGAGACGAACTCGCCCTCGCG
>JANNDF010000064.1:0-1876 GCA_031387445.1 Planctomycetia bacterium | reverse complement strand
TTCTGGCGCCCTCCCTCACGGTCGGGCCTCCGTTGCTGGCTGGTCGGTTGCGGCGGTCGGTTCGGGTTCAGCCGCGTCGTCCAGCGCCGCGTCGAAGGTGGGTTGCATCGGCACGATGGATTTGATGCCGCTGGCGTCGGTGGTGACCACGACCGGGTGCCCGTCCACGCGGATCAGGTGCAGGGCGTTGCGGGCGTCGAGCGGCAAGCGGGCTTCGAGTACCAGCCGGCTGTCCGTGTTGGGGGCCAGCAGCCGCTTGCGGGTGGCCCGCCGTGCCCACCAGATGACCCCGCCGCAGATGACCAGGGTGAGGGCGGTCAGCCCGAGCAGGCGGAGGGCGGCGCCGAACAGGTCGGGCGGCGGCGGGGCGGTCGGTGGTGTGTACGGTATGGGGGAGGACGACTGCGCGACGGCGGGTAGCGTGAGTGCGACCAGTGCGAGCAGAGCGAAGGCGAACGGTCGCACGTCAGGCCCCCGGTTTGCCGCCCTTCGGCGCGAGCAGGGTTTTGATCCGCACGGCGAAGCGGTCATCGACGACCACCACCTCGCCGGTGGCGAACGCCACCCCGCGGACCATGAGGGTGATCGGCTGGTGCGTCATCTCGTCCAGTTCGACCACGGCGCCGGGGCTGAGCTTGAGCACCTCGGCGATGGGCATGACCACATGCCCCAACTGAGCGGACACCGTCACCGGCACGTCGCGGAGGAAATCGACGCTCACCCCCGGCCCGCCCGCCGCCGCCTGCGGCAGGAACTGGGCGAACTCGGCCATCTTGGCCAGGATTTCCTTCACCTCCGGCCCGGTCGGGGTGGGCGGGTCGGCCGGGGGGTCGGCGGGGTCGGCCATCGGGCGTTCGTCCTGGCGAGCGGCCCGCGTGAGCGGGCTGGTGTGTGGGTGGTCGAACCAGCGGGCTGACGCCCGCCGCTCGCCCGGATTGTCTTACACCGCATCCACGACCGTGTGAATCTGCACCGCCGCCCGCCCGCCCACCGCCCCCGGCCAGACGCGGAACTTGTCCGCCCCCCCGACGGCGGCCGGCAGCGGCTCCGTCACCTTCTGTTGCAGCACCAGCAGGTCGCCCGGCTGGAGTTGGGCCAGGTCGAACAGGGTCAGCTCGGACGAGCCGAGGGAGACGGTCATGTCCACCGGCATCTCGCGGACGAGGGCCTCGATCTGCCGCCGCTGGGAGTCCGACTGCGGGGCCGTCTTGGGCGGCGGGGCGTCGGCCAGCCGCAGCAGCCGCACCGAGCGGGTGAACATGAGGTGGAACGACTGGTCGCCGAACGGGGTGGTGACGCCGAGGGTGGCGAGCACGGCCGGGTCGGCCGGGGCCATCCGCCACACGTTCCGCGTCAGGCCGACCGGCCCGGCCTCCCACCGCGGCTTGTCGCGGAGCGGCCACGCGGTTTCGAGCGGGGTGAGGAACAGCTCCCGCACCAGGTAGTCGCACAGCGGGGATTCGAGGGCGGACAGTTCGCGGTCGGGCACATACTCGGTGACGATCTCGTTCATCAGCCCGGCCAGCAGGGTGAGCAGCAGCGGGCGGGGGATGGCGAGCAGGAACCCCTCGTCGTCGTCGTCGGCGGCGGCGTTCTGCGGGCGGACGGCGAACCCGACGGCGTTGGCCGGCAGAGTGATCATGCCCACGCCGGCGGTGGTCGGCACCACCCCGCCGGGCATCGGCTCGGCCGGGAAGGTGAGCAGCCGCGACCAGGTGCTGGTGGCCAGGCGTGCGGCCTCGGCCAGCCACTCGGCCGTCTGCCACTCCAGCTCGCCGGGCGGGGGCCGGCGGAAATCAAACGGGACGGGCGTCATGCCACTCCTCCCATCGGGCGAGCGGCCCGCGTGAGCGGGCTGGTAGTTCAAGCACCAGCC
>JANNDF010001129.1:0-4022 GCA_031387445.1 Planctomycetia bacterium | reverse complement strand
CGGTCACTGCGTTCCCGGTTTCAGTACCGCATCAGAACTTCAATTCGACGTCCCCGCCGTTCACATCCATCTGCCGGTCGAGCGATCCCTTGCGGTACGGCTCCGGAAACGACTCGAGCACCTTCTCGGTCGCGGCACCTTTGCCGGGGGTCAAGTAATAGGTGTACTTCCCCTTCACGATCGGGCCGGAGAACGAGCCGTCCGCGCCCACCGGAAACGTCGCCTGCCGCGCCTTCCCGCCAGTCGCCTGGAACTGAATGTTGAACCCGGCGACCGACTTGCCGGCCGGGGCGGGCACCTTGCCGGTCACTTGCACCTCATGGCCCGGCTCGGGCACATCTCCTCCACAGCCGGTCAGGGTGACGACGGCGACCAAGACAGCGACCAGTGACGTGCGGCGGGTGAACATGGATGGCATCTCTGGGTGTGATGGGTCAACGGAGCCGGCCGGCGAAGCACTCGCCGGCCGGGTGGCGGTTGGGTCCGCGGGTCAGTCGATGTTGAACACTTGCCCGTCCGCGGCGGCGGCCAGCCACTTGAGCGTCAGCGCCGGAATGCTGTCGCGGAGGAAGCGGACACTGCCGTCGCCCATCACGCAGTTCACCCCGCCGGTGTGGAAGGCGAACGGCTCGTCGTTCGGCCCGCAGTTGTTGTTCGACCAGCGGCACTCGGCCGGGCCGCCCGTCGGGGTGGCGTACTGGTTGATCTTGGCCTGACGGCTGCCCGGCGAAACGGCGTTGCTCGGCCCGGAAAGCCCGTTGGCGCCCGAGTCCGGGTCGGCCCAGGCGTACATCCTACGCCCGCCAGTGCTGCCACCGCTCCACGCCACCGGGTCCGCGGCGATCGGCGAGGGGCGGCTGGACAGGCTGGCGAATGTGCCGGCGGTCGGGTGGGCGCGGCCGGCGTCTTCGATGCACAGGATCGTCTGGCTACTGCCGTCGGTGCAACCGATCACGGTGCTGCCGCCGGCCGAGTTGCTGCCGCAAGTGAGGATGCCGTTCCGGCCCTGTTGAGCACGGCGAGCCGAGCTGAACGGCCGCTCACCGACCGGGCTGTCGGCCCCGGCAGTCAGACCGTCTTCGATGTCCGTCGAGCCGATGAACATGTAGTCCCACGCGCCGTACCCGAGCGGGTCGCTCCGTTCTTGGGCGACCGGGGTACTCGGGCAGATGAAAGTCTTGATCCTCGACTTGGCCGCGGTGTTCGTGTTCGGATAGGCCGGGTCGTTGTACACCGCCCCGCGGGCCGCCGGGTGAATGACCGCTCCGTTCGAGCCGTTGTAGGCCGTGAACCCGCCCAGTTGGTGGTCCATCAGGCGGAACACGTTCTCCTGCTCGATGTAAGGCAGCAGCAGAGTCGGGGTGGACTGGCTCATGTACGTCGTCGTCCCGGTGCCGGTACTGTCGCACTGGCCGGGGTGGGGGAGTACACCGTAGGAGCTTTCATAGTTGTGGCACGCCAACCCGATTTGCTTCAGGTTGTTGCTGCATTGCATGCGGGCGGCGGCTTCCCGCACCTTTTGGACGGCGGGCAGGAGCAGGCCGATGAGGATGGCGATAATCGCGATCACCACCAGCAGCTCGATCAGGGTGAAACCGGCCCGACCCGGACGCATCTTCACGGTGGAATCCTCGTGTCGTGGGAATAACGGAAGCCCACGGCACGCGGTCGCGGTGTGGGGTGTTGAGGGAGTTTACCCACCAACGACCCCATCCGAGTGAAGATTGAAAGTAGCTTCGGTGACGGTTTCGGGAGCCGCCGTCGGCTTCTGCCGCGGTCACGAAAATGTCTGTAATTCCAGCCTGAAAGTTTGCGCCACGGCGGCGTTCGTCACCATGCCGGCCCGCACGTTCACCCCGGCCAGCAGACCCGGGTTATCCGCCACCGCCCGCTCCACCCCTTTGTTCGCCAATTGCGCCGCGTAGGAGAACGTCGCGTTCGTGAGTGCGTAGGTGCTGGTGCGGCCGACCGCGCCGGGCATGTTCGTCACGCAGTAGTGGACGATGCCGTCCACGATGTACGTCGGCTTGGCGTGTGTCGTCGGCCGGCTCGTCTCAAAGCACCCGCCCTGGTCGATGGCCACGTCGATCACCACCGCCCCCTGCGGCAGCAACTTCAGGTCGTCCCGCTTCACCAGGAACGGGGCTTTCGCACCGGGGATGAGAACAGCCCCGATCACGAGATCGGCGGTGCGGAGGCAGTCGAGGATGTTGTGCCGGTTGCTGAACAGGCCGGTCACGTTCGGCGGCATCACGTCGTCCAGGTAGCGGAGTCGGTCGAGGTTCACATCCAGAATGAACACGTTCGCCCCCAACCCCGCCGCGGTCTTGGCCGCGTTCGCCCCCACCACCCCGCCGCCCAGCACGATCACGTTCGCCGGGGCCACGCCGGGCACGCCGGCGAGCAGAATGCCGCGACCCTCCTGCGGTCGCTCCAGGTACTTCGCCCCCTGTTGGATACTCATCCGCCCGGCCACCTCGCTCATCGGCGTGAGCAGTGGGAGAGTGCCCTTCGCGTCCTTGATCGTTTCGTAGGCGATGGCCGTAATGCCGGCATTCAGGCAGGCGTGCGTCAACTCCTCGTCCGCGGCGAAATGGAAGTACGTGAACACCGTCTGCCCGCTCCGCATGTGCGACCACTCTTCGCGCAGCGGCTCCTTCACCTTCACGATCATGTCGGCCCGCTTCCAGATGTCGGAGGCCGTCGGAACCAACTCTGCCCCGTTGCGGGCGTACTCGTCGTCGGTGATGCCGCTGCCCATGCCGGCACCGGCCTGGATGAGCACCTGGTGCCCGCCGCGGGTGAGTTCCTCCACCCCGGCCGGGATCATGGCCACACGGTACTCGTCGCCTTTCACTTCCTTCGGCACGCCGACGATCATGGGACGCCCCTGCTACAGCGGGTGAATGTGAGCGGTATTGTCGGCGGGCGGGAGACGGTTTCAACCTCCCCTCGCCTTCGGGTATACTGGGCGAGTTCAGACTCACGCCCGGAGTCTCCAGTGCCCGCCCCCCAACCCGATCCCGACCGCACGCAATACATCGCGGGGCCGCCCGTCGATCCCGGCCGCACCCAGGTGTTGCCGTCGGGTGAGCAGACGTGCTACGCGCTGGCGACGACCGAATCCACCGAACACGCGTTGCTTCCCGCGGTGGGCGACTACCGCATCCTCGCGCAGCTCGGCGAGGGGGCGATGGGGGTGGTGTACCGGGCCGAACGGCAGAGTACCAGTCGTGTGGTTGCGCTCAAAGTGCTGGCGCGGAAGGTGGCGCAGCGGCCCGGTTTCGTCCAGCGGTTCCACCGCGAGGTGCGGGCGATGGGGCGGCTGACGCACCCGAACATCGTCCGCTACCTGGCGGCCGGCGAGTCGAACGGTCTGATCTACCTGGCGATGGAACTGGTCGACGGCGGGAACGTGGGCGAGCGGGTGACGCGGGCCGGGCGGCTGAGCGTGGCCGACGCGATGGCAGTCGGTGTGGCGACGGCCCGGGCGCTGGAGTACGCGCACCAGAACCAGATCGTTCACCGCGATGTGAAGCCGGACAACCTGCTGCTGACGGCCGACGGGCGTGTGAAGCTGGCCGATCTGGGGCTGGCGAAGGCGACCGACGACACGGACGTCAGCCTGACCGGTACCGGCACCGGCATGGGCACCCCGCAGTACGCCCCGGTGGAACAGATCCACGACGCCAAGCGGGCCGACGCCCGCAGCGACCTGTACGCCCTCGGCGGGGTGATCTACTTCGCCCTCACCGGGGTGCCACCGTTCGGCGGGCTGAACTTCCTGGAACTGGTGAAGGCAAAGGAGAAGGGGGCGTTCCCGCCGGCGTCGGGGAAGAACCCGGCGGTGCCGGCCGTGGTGGACAAGATGCTGAGCAAGCTGCTCGCCCGGATGCCCGAACACCGCTACCAGACGGCAACGGAGTTCCTGCAAGACGCCGACTGGGGCGGGTTCACGGCGGATCAGATCGGTTAGCCGCGAGGCAACGCCGAGCGCGCGGCGGTTGCTCGCGGCGAACAAC
>JANNDF010000512.1:0-3569 GCA_031387445.1 Planctomycetia bacterium | reverse complement strand
CCCGTGCATCTCGACGTGTTCGACGAACGGCTTCTTCGGCATGGCGGCACTCCGGGCGAACGGCGCGACGTGAGTCCGCCGGTGTATTTCTGGAACCGCCCGCGTGAGCGGGCTGGGTGAAAACCACCCGGCCGGCTGACGCCGGCGGTTCCAGGGGCAGAAGAACCGGTGGACTCACGTCGCGCCGTACGCCATTATTTCTCGCCGAACAGCTTGTACGCCGCTTCCACCCCGCCGCTCTTCATGTCGCCGGTGTGGGCGAACGCGGCGTATTTCAGCTTCAGGTGGTCGCCCTTCTTGAGCGTGGTCAGGTCGGTCTTCCCCTTCTGGCTGGGGAACGACTTGTCTTTGCCGAACGGGTTGGCGGCGACCAGCCCGTAGGCCCGCCCGTGGCTGGTCGCCCGCACCGGGTTCTTCGGGTGGTCGAACACACTCAGCCCGACTTCCTTGCCGTCCACCTTGCCGGAGTAGTCCATCCAGTCGATCGATTCACCCCAGATCGGCTTCTCCGTCTTCCGGTCGTGGTCGGCGGTGAACGTGCCGCCAGGGTTCTTCGGCGCGCCGATGGCTTCGTGAACCCGCGTGCCGAACGACCCTTCCTTCGTGTCGCCGAAGGTGATGCCGCACACGCTGGCGTGCAGGTCGATGTCGAACTCCACCAGATACCCCTTCTCGATTTTCCGCACCGTCAGCACCCGCACCTCGTCCAGAATCTTGACGCCGTCGGGCGACCGCCACTCGTTTTTGGTGGTCACGCTGACGCCGTCCTTGCCCGCCTTCGGTTCGCCCACTTCGACGCACACGATCTTCCCGTGCCCCTCGTGCTCGCTCCAGAAGTCCACGCCCTTCACCCGCTTGTCCGACGACTTCGTCTTCAGTTCGATGCCGTCCGGGATGACGTCGCCGTGGCAGAACCAGACCGAGCGGTGGTGCTTGTGGTCGGCCGGCATGGACTGCGTCACGAGCGTGCCGTCGGGCGCGTTCAGCGGCCAGAAGTGCGGCTTCGGGATGTCCCCGCCGGTGACGTACTTCGTCACCACTTTGTCGCCGTCCTTGAACGTCACGTCGTCTTTGGTCTTGGCGGCGGTCAGGTCGGCGGCCACGAGTGGTGCGGACAGGAGTAGCAGGGCGGACAGGGTTCGCATGGGAGAGCACCCGGGGGAAGGGGGTGACATTGTAGACGGGAGAGGATTCACCGCCGAGGACACATGAGGGCACAAGAGAAAGACACTTTCACCGCAGAGGGGGGAGAGGGGGCCGGGGGGTGAGGTCCAACTACAATGCCCGCGTCCCATTCCCCCCGCACCGATCCGCCCCATGACCGACTGGCCCTTGCCCCGCGGGTTCCGCTTCGCCGGTATCGTGAGCAAGCTGCGGAGCGAACCCGACCGCCGCGACCTGGCCGTGATCATTGCCGACGAACCGGCCAGCGCCGCCGGCGTGTTCACCCAAAACCGCGTGTGCGCCGCCCCGGTGCAGGTGAGTAAGCAGCGGGTGCCGTCCGCCACCGCCCGCGCCATCGTGGTCTGCTCCGGGAACGCGAACGCCTGCACCGGCGATCAGGGTCTGCGGGATGCCGAACGCATGGCCGAGCTGGTGGCGAACGAACTCGGCTGCCCGCCTGAAAAAGTGTTGGTGGCGAGTACGGGGGTGATCGGCCGGCCGCTGCCGATGCCGATCCTCGAAGCCGGCATCCCGAAGGCGGTGCAGGCCGCGACCGCCACCCGCGAGGGGCTGGTCGATGCCGCCCACGCCATCCTGACCACCGACACCCGCATCAAGGTGGCCGCTCACGAGCTGCACACGTCGGTCGGCACCGTCGCCGTCACCGGGTTTGCCAAAGGGGCGGCGATGATCGGCCCGAACATGGCCACCATGCTCGGCTTCGTCCTCACCGACGCCGCCGTGTCGCCCGCCGACCTGCACCGCATCCTGAAACGTGCCGCCGACCAGACCTTCAACTGCATCAGCGTGGAAGGACACACCAGCACCAACGACACCGTGTTCGCCCTCGCGCACGGCGGCACACCGCTCGCCGGCCCCGACCTGGAGGCGTTCACGGCGGCCGTGGACGTCGTGTGCGGTGAACTGGCCCGCAAGATCGTCGCCGACGCGGAAGGGGCCGAGCACCTCATCACGATTGATGTCGAAGGCTCCCGCTCCGACGCCGAAGCCCGCACGGTGGCAAAGGCCGTGGCCGAGAGTGCCCTGGTGAAGTCGGCCGTGTACGGGGCCGACCCGAACTGGGGCCGGGTGGTGAGCGCGGCCGGCTACTGCGGGGTGCCGTTCGACGAGAAGGAGTTGAGCCTGTGGATGGGTGATATGCTGCTCTTCCGCGACGGCGGCCCGGTGCCGTTCGACGCCCCCACCGCGAGTGCGTACCTGAAGAACAACCGCGAGGTGCATTTCCGCCTGGTGTTCAAACTCGGCACCGGCCGCTGCCGCTTCTACACCAGCGACCTGACGCCGGAGTACGTCAAGCTGAACGCGGACTACACCACATAATGTACTCCGCACCCTCCGGGTGCGGTTGGATCGGAACCGCACCCGGAGGGTGCGGAGTACCTTCCTGATGCCCGACCTGCTCCGTCTCGAATCGCTCACCCGCACGTTCGGCCGCCGCACGGCGCTCGACGCGGTCACGCTCACCCTGCCGCCGGGTCGGGTGGGGCTGCTCGGGCCGAACGGTGCGGGCAAGTCCACGCTGCTCAAGTTGCTGATGGGCCTGCTCCCGCCGAGCGGCGGCAAGGGCTGGGTGCTCGATCAGCCGCTCGGCGGGGATGCCAACTGGCGGCTGCGGCGGCTGATCGGGTTCATGCCCGAAGCCGACGCCCTGGTGCCCGGTCTCACCGGCGTGGAGTACGTGGCGTTGGCCGGTGAACTGTACGGCATGAGCCGCAAGCAGGCGCTGCGGCGGGCGCACGAGGTGTTGACTTACCTGGAACTCGAAGAGGCCCGCTACCGCAAGGTGGAGGAGTACAGCGCGGGCATGAAGCAGCGGGCGAAGCTGGCTCAGGCGCTCGTCCACGACCCGCCGGTGCTGCTGCTGGATGAACCCACCAGCGGCCTCGACCCGGCCGGCCGCGACGCCATGCTGCGGCTCATCCGTGAACTCGGCGAGGAACACGGCAAGAGTGTGCTGCTGAGTACACACCTGCTGGCCGACGTGCGGGCGGTGTGCGAGCGGGTGGTCATCCTCACCGGCGGAAAACTGACCGGCGTGGGTACGGTGGACGAACTGTGCACCCGCCGCGACAACCGCTACAAGCTGAAGGTGTCCGGCGACGCCACCCCGTACCGTACCGCCCTGACCGCTCGCGGGGTGACTGTCCGCGGGGGCGACAACGACTTCCGCGTGATCGTACCGACCGACTGGACCGCCCGCGAGTTCTTCGCCATTGCCGAGCAGACCGGCGTGGCCGTCCGCAGTCTCACCCGCGACGACCAGACCCTGGAGGAGTTGTTCGAGCGGCGGTAAGGGCTGTTGTCATCGCCGCGGGGGGGGGGGCCGGGTGTGGGGGCGGCCCCCCCCCGGGCGGGGAACCCACCCCCCCCCCCCCCCCCACCCC
>JANNDF010000511.1:0-2107 GCA_031387445.1 Planctomycetia bacterium | reverse complement strand
GTGGTTCGCCCCTCGCTCGCGCTTCGGGCTAACGGGCGTGGATCAACTGTACTCGCCTTCGGGTTCGCCCACGTGGCGGCCGTAGCGGGCGAGCATCATCTGCACCGCCTGGATGGTCTGCCACTCGTTGAACGCGATCTTCACTTCGGTGCCGTCCTCGTTCGCCTCGATGTTCTCGACGGACGAGGTGAGCGCCCGGTGCAGGTAGTCGAACACCTCGGCCAGCCGTGCGGCTTGCGCGCCGGTCATCTTCTGCGGCAGCGGGGGCACCTCGTCGTCGCGGTACCGCCACTCGGGGCCGGTGACCTCCGGGGCCGCCTTCACGATCACGTCCGACCCGCGGTCGGCAGTTCCGCCCAGTTCGCGGGCCTGGATGGTCTGGATGCCGTTCTCGACGACCGGGGCCGCCCGCCCGCTGCGGCGGGCCTCGATCTCTTCCATCGTGCCGTACAGCAGGAGTGTCCGCCCGATGGACACCTGGTCGCCCGGCCGCAGCCGGCGGATTTGGATGGTCGCCCCGTTCACCCGCGTGCCGTTCGTGCTGTCCAGGTCGGTCAGGATCACGTCGCCGTCTTCGGTCTGAATCTTGGCGTGGTAGCGGCTCACCCGCTCGTCGTTCAGCCGCACCGCGTTGCCCTCCTCGCGGCCGATCGTCACCGGCATGGGCATCGAGCGGTACACCCGCCCTTTATCGACGCCTTCCAGGACGAGAAACGTGACGGTGCGCATGACTCGGTTCCGCGGGGGGGTGTCGGCCGGGGCACGGCGGACGCGACGCTCATTTTTCTAGAACACAACGCTTCGGTCGAGAGAAAAACTGCACCACTTTCCTATCCCAGCATAGCCGATTTCAGCCGGCGGCGGCAAAAACTCACCCCGGACGCACGGCCAGCATCGCCGCCACCTCGCACACCAACCCCGACTGCCGCGGGTCAATTGGCAGACAGTCTGACAGGTTCCGGAACCAAGTCAACTGCCGTTTGGCGAATTGTCGGGTCCGCAGCCGGATGGTTTCGGCCAACTCTTCTGATACCACCGTGCCGGCCGGGTGTGACAGCAACTCGCGGTATCCGAGTGCGGCCGACGCCTCCTTGCTGAGCGGGCGGGGTAACTGCCGCAGGCGGGCGACCTCGTCCACCCACCCGGCGGAGAGCATGGCGGTCACGCGGGCATCAATTCGGCGGCACAACTCGTCTCGCGGCCAATCCAAATACACGCACGGGATGCGGGTAGCCGCCGGCGTGTCCCACGTCAGTTGCAGGTCGCTGATCGGCCGGCCGGTGCTTTCGAACACTTCCAGTGCCCGCACCACCCGCCGCACGTCGTTCGGGTGCAATCGCCGTGCCGTCTTCGCGTCCACTTCGGCCAACCGACGGTGCATGGCCGCGTTGCCGATTCGCGCGGCGTCGGCTTCCAACCGCGGGCGGATGGCCGGATCGACGGGCGGGGCGTCGAACAGCCCGTGCCGTACCGCCTTCAAATAGAAGGGCGTCCCGCCGACGAAAAGCGGACACTTTCCTCTCCCACGAATCTGCCGGCACGCCTCGGCCGCGCGGTCCAGCCACCACGCCACGCTCCCACTCTCCCACGGGTCGAGCACGTCGAGCAGGTGGTGCGGCACGCGGGCCTGTTCGTCGGCGGTCGGCTTGGCGGTGCCGATGTCCATGCCCCGGTACAGGGTCATGGAGTCCATGCACACAATCTCGGCGTTCAGCCGCTCGGCCAACTCCAAGGCGACGGCCGACTTGCCCGACCCGGTCGGCCCGGTCAGGATGGCGGCGTCGGCGAAGTCGGCCGGGGTGGGGATCATGGCGGGGGGATGAAATACACGCGGAACGTGCCGACCACCGCCACGGGGGTTTGCCCCTTCAGCCACTCCAGCACGGCGAGCGAGCCGGGTCGGCGGTCCGGGCAGGCGGTGAAGAATGATACACCGACGGCGAAGTACCCGCCGGCGGTCAGCCGCTTCACCTGTTCGACCGACGGCTCCGGCATCTGGTTCACCTGCACCAGTTCGAACGGCGGCAGCAGGCATGCCGGGTCGGTGCCGTAGTACCAGAGGCGGAGCTTGGCCCCCCTCTCCCCAGGGGGAGAGGGGGGGCGGCAT
>JANNDF010001088.1:0-1269 GCA_031387445.1 Planctomycetia bacterium | reverse complement strand
GCCGGGGGTGCTTGATCCAACGAAGCACCCCCGGCATCACTGCCGGGGTTCGCCACTTCGGGCTTGCGTTTTCCGGGCGTGTCGGTATACCCCCGCCACTTCTTGAACCGAAATCGGTCGCGGTCGTGGCTCCTTCACCGGGGCGACGGTCGCGCGCTCCGGGGGGCCTGGGAATGGCGGATCGAACGGGCGTGCGGGGGTGGGCGTGGCGGGCGGTGGTCGGGGCCGTCGGACTGACCGGGCTGGGGGTGGTGATGGCCCAACCGCCGGCCGCCAAGCCGCCGGCGGCGCTCCCGCCGGTGGCGGCGTCCGAGAGCACTCGCACGGTGGCGACGATCACCACCGCCGGCGGCGTGGTGGCCATCAGTCAGGAAGAGTTCGGCAAGTTCCTGACCGATCGCGGCGGGGCGGACAAGCTGGAACTGTACGTGAACAAGCGGATCATCGAGATGGCCGCGGCCGAGAAGGGCGTCACGCTCACCAAGCAGGAGATGGAGGCGGCGCTCAAGAAGGACATGGACGGCATCACGGTGAACTACAAGGACTTCGTGAACATCGTGCTGCCGAAGTATGGGAAGACGCTGTACGAGTGGATGGAAGACGTGATCCGCCCGCGGCTGCTGCTGGAGAAGATGAGCGCCGGCGAGGTGCAGGTGGCCGACGCCGACCTGAAGATCGAGTTCGAGCGGGTTCACGGGGAGAAGCGGCGGGTGCAGATGGTGCTCTACCCGCTGAGCGACCCGGAGACCGCCGGCAAGCTGTACGCGCAGGCCCGCAAGTGTCAGGACGAGTTCGACAGCGTCGCCCGCAGTCAGCCGAACCCCGGACTCGCCGCCAGCAAGGGGTATATCAAGCCGATCGGCCGGCACACGACGGGCGACGACCGGACGATCGAAGAGGTGGCGTTCAAGCTGAAGAAGGACGAGGTGAGCGAGATCATCAAGACCCCCCAGGGGTTCGTGTTCATCAAGCTGCAAGAGGTCATCCCCACGGCGGTCGGCGTCGAGTTCGAGAAGGAGAAGGACCGCCTGAAGGAAGCGGCTTACGAGGAGAAGATGCGGCTGCACATCCCGCAGAAGTTCGCCGCGCTCAAGCAGAAGGCGCAGCCGAACGTGGTGTACACCGCCCCGAAGGAGTGGCAGGCCATTTCGCCCGGCGGGTCGAGCATCCTGCCCGCGGTCGGGCTGACGGCGCCGGCGCCGGGGAAGTAGTGAAGGCGATCTGACCGGAGGCCCGACCGTGAGGGAGGGCGCCAGAGGCCTCTGGCAC
>JANNDF010001086.1:0-1425 GCA_031387445.1 Planctomycetia bacterium | reverse complement strand
TGTGCCCTCGGCGGTGAATCGTCTTCGGCCCCTACGCCAAAGTCACCGCGAACTCGTACGTGCTCGGCCCGGCCTGCGTCTTCTCGCCCAGGTTCACCAACTCTTCCTCCGTCTGGATGAACCGCACGTCGCGGATGCCCTCGGCCATCAGCCGGCCGGCGCACAGCGGCTTGTCATCGTCGTGGATGGAGATCAGCACGGCGGAGATAGCGTACCCCTGCCGGCGCAGTTGACCGAGCGCAATTGCCGTATCGACCGGCACGTCGGGCAGCACGGCGATGACGGTGGCGTCCTTCGGCAGCCGCGGGGCCACTTCGACGATCAGCCGGGGGAAGGTCATGCCGTCGGTCAGTTCCAGGCGGGCGAGCGATTCGCGGATTTGCTGAAACTGGTCGAACCCGCGGCGGGTGGGCACGATGACCGGGCGGAGGCGGTCGGTCTGATCGACCGCGACGAAGTTCTCGCGGGCCTCGGCACGGTTGGCGAACCCCTCGTCGGGCTGGTCGAGCTTCTCGCTCGCCTCTTCTTTGATCCGCTCGGCAGCGTCGCGGCCGTTGCTGGCGAACCCGACTTGCTGGTTCAACAGGCTCACCGCATACGCCAGCGAACACGCCGTCGTCACGGCCAAGTCCGACCGGTACGGCTCGCGGTTCTTGTCGTACCCCTTGCTGAAGAAGTCCACCAGGATCGAGGCACCGGCGAGGGACGTGGGTTCGAACACACGGCAGTGCAGTTGGCCGGTGCGTGCCGTCGCCCGCCAGTGGACCCGCGAGAGCGGGTCGCCGACCTGATACGGCCGCACGCCGGCGGTGCGGGTGGGGTCTTCAAAGAGCCGGTTCGCCAGCCGGATTTCGCCGATGGGCCGTTCGGAGGCGAATTGGTACTTCGCCAGCGAGACGATCTTCGGTAGCACCAGCACGAACTTCGGCTCGGTGAGAATGCGGTGCCGGCGGTGCAGGCCGAACACGTCGCCGGTCTCGGCGAACGCCGGGCCGATCTGGTAATACCCGCGGGCGTTGAACGTCATCTTGTACTTGATCGACTTCGTCTTGCCGTTGGGGATGAACAGCACCTTGATCCGCCCGCCCTTGATGGTGATGCGGGCCGGGCGTGCCTTGAACGCGTACTCCGGCAGCATGTCCTCGAACAGTAGCCAGCCGATGGGCACCTTGCCGGTGTTGGTCAGCTTCACCTCCACGCTCACCGTGTCGCCGATCTCGCGCTGACCTTCGGGCACCTCGCGCTCGGCTTCGAGGTTGGTGATCCACGACTTCGCCAGGAAGCGGCTGAGCAGCAGCACGCCGAGGATGACGTACCCGGCGAACGCCACCAGCCCGGCCTTCAGCGCGAGCGCCAGACCGATCAGGGCGACGATGACAATCAGCCAACGCCAGAAGGTTTTCATCGAGTCTCCGATCCCCGGTT
>JANNDF010001019.1:0-3813 GCA_031387445.1 Planctomycetia bacterium | reverse complement strand
ACAGCCTGGGGGATGCGGCGCATGGGGCACCTCGGGTGTGGTCCGCGTAGTGTACCCGACTGGAGGAGTTGGGGCACCCCTTGTGGGGGCCCTGGATGTGAGGCGGGAGTCGGGCACCCACATGGGGTGCCCCTACTCGTCGGCGTCGTCGGTGGCGTCGGGTTCCAGGTGGTGCTTGCGGATCAACTTCCGCACGGTGGCGCGGGCCAACCCCAGCCAGCGGGCGGCCACCAGCCGGTTGCCGTTCAGTTGCTCGATCACCTCACCGAGGACGGCCGGTTCCACCTCGTTCAGCAGCAGTTGGTACAGGTCGGCCGGTTCGCCGGTGGCGGTTCGCACCTTCTCCCGCGTCCAGTCTCGCACGAGCGCCGCCAGCCGGTCGCGGATCGACCCGGCCCCGCCGATGCTCGACGGCGGGGGCAGGTGGTCGGGGCGAATGTTCCCGCCGCGGGCGACGATGGCCGCGTACTCCATCGCGTTCTTCAGCTCACGCACGTTGCCCGGCCACAGCCGCGACTTCAGTTCCGCCACGGCTTCCGGGGTGAGCTGCGGCAGGCCGCCGGTGAACGTCCGCAGGAAGTGTTCGGCCAGCGGGGTGATGTCGTCGCGGCGGTCGCGGAGGGCGGGCAGGTGGATCGGGTAGACGTTTAGGCGGAAGAACAGGTCGTGGCGGAAGCGGCCGGTGGCGACCGCATCGGACAGGTCGGCGTTCGTGGCCGACACGATCCGCACGTTCACCGGCTGGGCTTCGGCCCCGCCCACCGGCAGCACCTCCTGCCGCTCCAGCACGCGGAGCAGTTTGGCCTGCACCGTCAGCGGGATGTCGCCCAGTTCGTCCAGGAACACGGTACCGCCGTCGGCCAGGGCGATCAGCCCGCTCTTGGCGCGGTCGGCCCCGGTGAACGCCCCGCGGGTGTGGCCGAACAGTTCGCTTTCCACCAGGTTCGGGTTGAGCGCCGCCAGGTGAATGGGCAGGAACGGTTTTTCCCGCCGCGGGCTGTTGGCGTGAACGGCGCGTGCGACCAACTCCTTGCCGGTGCCGCTCTCGCCGGTGATGAGCACGCACGCGGTGGTCGGCGACACGAGCGCCACCCGCTTGAACACCGACTGCATCACCCCGCTGCGGCCGATCAGTTCGTCGTCGATCGTCCGCTCGGTCGGCGGGGTGGGCGTCGGCCCAGTCCGTTGCAGTGCCCGCTTCAGGGTGTCGAGCGCCTGGTCCAAATCGAACGGCTTGGCCAAGTAGTCGAACGCGCCGCCCTCGACCGCCTTCACCGCCGTGCTCAGGTTGCCGTGCGCGGTGATGACGACGACGGCCGCCTTGGGGGCGATCTTCCGCAACTCGCCCAAGGCGGTCAGCCCGTCCATGCCGGGCAGCCGCACGTCCAGGAAGGCGGCGTCGGGCGGGTGGGCTTTCGCCTTCGCCAGTGCGTCTTCGGCGGACGCGGCGACCTGTACGCGGTAGCCCTGCTTCTCGCACGCCTTGCCGAGCGCCCAGGCGATGGCCTCCTCGTCGTCGCAGATGAGTACGGTGGGGGGCATGGTGCGGTCAGCCCTTCGGCTCGTCGGGCAGGCCGGGCATCAGGTTGATGCTGTCGTGCGGGTCCACCCCGCGGAGGCCGGGCAGGCCCAGGATGCTGTCTTGCGACTTGGCCACGCTCACCAGGATCGGCTTGATCTCCCCGCTCACCACGTCCAGGATGCAGCACGTCTTCGGGTTCGCCCGGAACAGGGCGCCGGGGTTGGCCACCACCGTCTTGCCGGTGCGGTGCTGCTCGCGGACGTGCGTGTGCCCGTAGAACACGTAGTCGAAGTAGTCGGACCGCTCGAGCTGGTAGAGCTGGTGCCGCTCGTGGCTGTGCGTCCAGGCGATCCGCTTGCCGCCCAGTTCGATCGCCCCGAACGACTCGTTGTACTGCCCGCCGATCGACTTGATGGCCTGCGCCAGCTTCGCCTTGTCCTTGTCCCAGTTGCCGAACACGAAGTGGGTGGGCACCGGTTTGAACAGCAGCACCGTGTCCGGCGACTCGATGTCGCCGCAATGGAGAATCAGTTCCACCCCCTGCTCCGCGAGCAGGCGAACGGCTTCTGACACCGCCTCACTGCGGTCGTGCGTGTCACTGACGATGCCGATCCGCATGAGGCCCTCGATCCGGTTCCCCGTTCCCCACCCGTTCACTCTAACAAACCGCGCGGGCGGTGGGGAGTCGGAACCTGAACTCCCCTCTCCCCCGACTTTGCAGAAGTCGGTTTCCGAGAGAGAGGGGAGACATCCAGCACTTGCCCTTGCACGCCGCCGGCCGGTCGGGGCACAATCCATTTCCCTCGTGCCCCGCAGGATGCGGACCATGCCGTCACCGGACGACGAGTCGGCCATTCCACCCGCCCCGGTCACGCTGTCGGTCGTGGTGCCCCTGTACGACGAGCAAGACACCCTGCCCGAATTGTACCGCCGTCTGACCGACACCCTGACCGCCCTCGGCGTGGATTACGAACTGCTGCTGGTGAACGACGGCAGCCGCGACCGCACCCGGCCGATGCTCGACGCCCTCGCCCGCACCGACCCGCGCGTGAGGCCGCTGCACCTCTCGCGCAACTTCGGCCATCAGGCGGCGGTGACGGCCGGGCTGGAACACGCGACCGGTGACTGCGTGGCCGTGCTCGACGGCGACCTACAAGACCCGCCGGAGGTGATCCCCGCCCTGCTCGAACGCTGGCGGGAAGGGTTCGACGTGGTGTACGCGGTACGGACGAAGAGAAAAGAAGGGTGGGCGAAGCGGCTCGGCTACTTCGCTTTCTACCGCCTGCTCCGGGCAACGGCCGACCTGGACATCCCGCTCGACGCGGGCGACTTCTGCCTGATGGACCGGGCGGCGGTGGACGCGCTGAATCGGCTGCCCGAACGCGGGCGGTTCGTGCGGGGCCTGCGGACGTACATCGGGTTTCGGCAGATCGGGGTGAGCTACGAGCGTGACCCGCGGTTCGCCGGCACGCCCAAGTACACGCTCGGCAAGCTGGCCGCTCTCGCCGCCGACGGGGCGGTGAACTTCAGCACCTTCCCGGTGCGACTGGTCGGGTGGGTGGCCGGCGGGCTGATTGCCGGCGGGCTGGCCGGGCTACTGACACTCGGCTGTCAGTCGGCCGCCGGCGGCGTCGTGGACGGGTGGGCGTGGGTGGTGGTAGCACTGGTCGGGCTGGTGGGCGTGCAGATCGGGTGCGTCTGGCTGGTCGGCCTGTACGTCCTCAAAATTTTCGCCGAAGTGAAACGCCGGCCGTCCTACATTGTGGAATCCCTCCCCGCCGACAGGTGCCGCCCGCGTGAGTTCGCCCCGCCAGAACCGGCTGAAGGAAGCCGCCAAGACCGCCGTGCGGTGGGCGTGCGTGCCCCCCATTTTGCCCGTCTGGGTGCAGTACCAGTTGATGCGGCGGCTGGTGGGTGACAGCCGGGCGTTGGAAGGGGCGACGCAGACCATCGCCGGGCTGCCGGGCACCCTCGGCGCGATGTTCAGGAATGCTTTCCTCCGTTTGGTGCTGGCGAAGTGTTCGCCCACCGCGGAAGTGTGCTATGGAACGATACTCTCCCAGCCGGGGGCGGTGATCGACGACCGCGTGTACGTCGGCCCGCGGTGCCACCTCGGGCTGGTGCATTTGGAACCGGACGTGCTGCTGGCGGCCGGCGTGCATGTGCCCAGCGGCGGGAAGACGCACCACACCGACGACCCGACTGTGCCCATTCGGGACCAGGGCGGCGAGCGGCAGGTGGTGCGGATCGGCCGCGGGGCGTGGGTGGGCAGTGCGGCGGTGGTGCTGGCC
>JANNDF010000984.1:0-6212 GCA_031387445.1 Planctomycetia bacterium | reverse complement strand
GCGAGGAGGAGGCCGCCGCCGCCCGCGCCGCCATCCTGTCCGGGTGGGTCACCCAGGGACCGCAGGTGGCCGCGTTCGAGGCCGACTTCGCCGCCTACGTCGGTGCCCCCCATGCCACCGCCGTGTCCAACTGCACCACCGGCCTGCACCTGGCCCTGCACGCCCTGGGGGTCGGCCCCGGCGACGAGGTGGTGACCGTCAGCCACTCGTTCATCGCCACCGCCAACGTCGTCCGCCACTGCGGGGCCACGCCGGTGTTCGTGGACATCGACCCGCGGACGTACAACCTCGACCCGAGTCTGCTTGAAGCCGCGATCACCCCGCGGACGAAAGCGATCATGCCGGTCCACCAGATCGGCCTGCCGTGCGACCTGCCGGCCATCCTGGGTGTGGCCGACCGGCACCGTCTGCCGGTCGTTGAAGACGCCGCGTGTGCCATCGGGAGCGAACTCCGGGTGAACGACCGCTGGGAGCGGATCGGCCGGCCGCACGGCACTGTGGCCGTGTTCTCGTTCCATCCGCGGAAGGTCGTCACCACCGGCGACGGCGGGATGATCACCACCGCGGACGCCGCCCTGGACCGCAAGTTCAAGCTCCTCCGCCAGCACGCCATGAGCGTGCCCGACACCGTCCGCCACTCGGCCAGCACCGTCATCTTCGAAGAGTACCCCGAGGTCGGGTTCAACTACCGGATGACCGACATCCAGGCGGCCATCGGGCGGGAGCAACTGAAGCGGCTGCCCGGCATCCTCCGTCGGCGGGTGGAACTGGCCGAGCGGTACACCGCCGCCCTGGCCGGACTGCCCGGCCTGGAACCGCCGGTCGTGCCGGCCGACTGCCGGACGAACTTCCAGTCGTACGCCGTGCGGGTGACCCCGGCGTCCCCGCTCACCCGTGACGAGTGGATGACCCGTCTGCTCGGCCGCGGGGTGTCCACTCGCCGCGGCATCATGAACGCCCACCAGGAGCCGGCCTACGCCGGCCGGGCCGACCGCCTGCCGCACTCGGAGGCCGCCCGCGACGGCGTGTTTCTGCTGCCGCTGTTCGCCTCCTTGACGTACGCCGACCACGCCTACATCGTCGCCCAGTTGACCGCCCTGCACGCCGAAGGCGGACCACGCTGACGCCCATGCCCACACCTCTGGTCATCATCGGCAGCGGCGGGAACGCCCTGGACATCCTCGACGTGGTCGACGCGATCAACCGCGCGACCCCGACCTGGACCGTCGCGGGCTTCCTCGACGACTCCAAAGCCGTCGGCACGGCGGTGTACGGGTCTCCCGTCCTCGGCGGGTTGACCTCGGCCGCCCGCCTGCCACCGGAGACGACGTTCGTCAACGCCATCGGCAGTGACCGCAGCTACCGGAAGCGGGCCGACATCATCCACTCGCTCGCCCTGCCCGACGACCGGTTCGCCACCCTGGTTCACCCGCTGGCCGCCGTTTCCACCCGGGCCGCCCTGGGGGTCGGCACGTGCGTGAACGCCGGGGTGGTGCTGGCCGGGAATGTGCGGGTCGGCCGGCACGTGTGGCTGGGCAGCAACTGCACGGTCGGGCACGACACGGTCATTGGCGACTTCGCCATGATCGCCCCGGCGGCGGTCCTGAGCGGTTCAGTGCTCGTGTGCGAATCCACGTACGTCGGTGCCGGGGCGTGCGTGCGGCCCGGGTCGAAGATCGGCCTGAAGGCGCTCGTCGGGATGGGCGCGGTGGTCATTGGGGAGGTGACGGCCGCCAAGACGGTGGTCGGCAACCCGGCCCGCGTGCTGGTGCGCAAGCCGAGGCCGGACACCTCCGACACCCCCGCCCCGAAACAGGAGCAGGCGCAGCCATGAGCAGGGCGATTTCCGTACGGGGTGTGTCGAAGCGATTCCGGCTGGGCGGCGGCGGGCAGGCGTCCTACCGCACCCTCCGCGAGTCGATCGCCGCCGCCATGCCGTGGGGGCGGAAGCGGGCGGCCGCGCGGGACGACCTGTGGGCCCTCCGCGGCGTCAGTTTCGACGTGGCCTCGGGCGAGCGGGTGGGGATCATCGGGCGGAACGGGGCGGGCAAGAGCACCCTGCTCAAGCTGCTCTCTCGCATCAGCCCGCCGACGGCCGGGGAGATCGACCTGCACGGGCGGGTGGGCAGCCTGCTGGAGGTGGGCACCGGCTTCCACAACGAGTTGACCGGCCGCGAGAACATCTTCCTGAACGGTGCCATCCTGGGCATGCCCCGCCAGGAGGTGGCCCGCAAGTTCGACGAGATCGTGGCGTTCAGCGAGGTGGAGAAGTTCCTGGACACGCCGGTGAAGCGGTACAGCAGCGGGATGTACCTGAAACTCGGGTTCGCGGTGGCCGCCCACCTGGACCCGGAGATCCTGGTGGTGGACGAGGTGCTGGCCGTCGGCGACGCGGCGTTCCAGAAGAAGTGCCTGGGGAAGATGAGTGACGTGAGCCGGAGCGGGCGGACGGTGCTGTTCGTGTCTCACAACATGACGGCGGTGAAGGCCCTGTGCAGCCGGGCCATCCTGATCGACGGCGGGCAGGTGGCGGCGGACGGCGACGTGGACACGGTGGTCAACCGCTACCTGTCTCTCGGGGCCGCGAGCGCCGGTGGGGAGATCCCGGTCGACGCCCAGCGGCATCAGGACGTTCCCGCCCACGCCCTCATCCGCTCGGTGCGGCTGACCGACCGCCAGGACCGGGAGACGGACCAGGTGTACTTCGGCCAACCGTTCCGCGTCCGCTTCCGGGTGGACATCCTGCGCCCCCTGCCGGACACGCACTTCGAGGTGAGTGTGAGCAGTCTGGACGGCACACACGTCACCTACTCGACTACGCTGGACGGCGGGGCGGCGGGCGGCCCACTGGCCGCCGGCACGTATGAGGTGACGGCGGACCTCGACGCGGTGCTGCTCCCCCGAATGTACACCCTCGACCTGGGCGTCCACCAGAACGACGGCACCACCCTCGACTACGTCCGCCGAACCCTCGATTTCACCGTCCTGCGGGTGGCCGAGGACGGGAACGACCACTACCGCTGGGCCACCACCCGCGGGCTAATCCGGGCGGGCGCGAACTGGTCCGGACACCTCGAACCGAGGCGGGTGTCATGACCGCCAGTGTTCTGACGCGGAACGACGCCGCCTACCGCGCCGGTTCGGCCGTCGTTCGGACCCTGTCCGCCTCCGACCCCTTGGCGGCGGTCGTACTCGCGGGCGTCGTCGCCGAGTTCGCGGAATCCCACCACCCCGGTCGGTTCGCCGACGGAGGGGTCGAAAACCAGGTGCTCCAGATCGGGCGGGCGCTGCCCGGCCGTCCGGCGGAGCGTCGGGCGGTCGGCCCCAAGCGTGTGCTGCACGTCGCCACCCAGGTGAGGGGCATCGGCGGACACACCCGCACGATGGCGAACTGGATCCGGGCCGATTCGACCCGCACGCATTCGGTCGTCATCACGGCACAACCACCCGGGGTCGAAATCCCGTGCCGGCTGAGCGACGGGGTCGTTTCCGCGGGCGGGGCCGTTCACCGCCTCGACCACCGACGGCCCCACACAGAACGGGCGAAGGAACTGCGACGACTGGCGGGCGACGCGGACGCGGTCATCCTGCACCACTACGGGCACGACGTGATTCCGGTGTTGGCGTTCGCCGTCTCAGGCGGCCCGCCGGTCGGGCTGGTGAATCACGCCGATCACCTGTACTGGCTCGGTGGGTCGGTGGCGGACCTCGTCATCCACCAGCGGCACGTCAGTCGCACGTTAGACGAACGGCGGTTCGTCTGCCGTGGCGAGGTACTCCCGATCCCTCTCGAGCGTGCGGTCTCCGCCACCGAGCCGCGGTCGGCACTCCGGCAACGGCTCGGTCTGCCGCTCGACTGCCGGGTGCTGGTGTGTGTCGGGCGGGCGTCCAAGTTCACCCCAACCCGCGAACACAACTTCTACCGCGCGGCGGCGGCCGTACTCGACCAGAACCCCGAGGCGGTGATTGCCGTCGTGGGGGTTGATCACGGACAGGCGACCGCCCACGCCGGCGGACAGTTGCACGAGCGGCTGCTGCTCCTGGGAGAGCGGCCGTCCGCCTCCGACTACTTGCACGCGGCCGACGGGTACGTGGAGGGGTTCCCGTTCGGCTCCCAGACGGCCCTGTTGGAAGCGGCGGCGGCGGGCCTGCCGGTGGTGCGGGCGGTCGCCCCGCCGATCCCACTACTGGCCTCCGACGACGAAGCGATCAACCCGTACGTCGACACCCCGTCGGACGAGGCGGGGTACGTCGCCGCGGCCGGCCGAATCATCCGCTGTGAGGACCAGCAACTCGGCCGACGGCTCAGTGAAACAGTCACCGAGTGCCACACCGGAACCGGCTGGCTGACACGCCTGAACGACATCTACGCGACCCTGGCCAGCCTCCCCCACGACCCCCTTCCCCTTCCGACCACCGAGGCGTGTGACTCGCCACTCGACCAACGCCTGGGTGAATGGCAGGAGTCCACGACCCTCGAACCGGCGTGGGCGGAGCCGCCGGAACAGGTCCACCGGCTGGCACGTTCGGCCTCATACGCCTTGCGTGGAGTTGGCTGCCACGCGTCGGCCGCTCGGGTGCTGTGGGTGGCGTGTCGTCGGTCCGGTTGGCGAACGGCGACGGCCACCTCGGCCATGAAGTTGATCCCGCACAAACTCCTCTCCCTCGTGTCCCGGTGACCATGGCTCCCCATTCGCCTGCCACGCCGCGGGTGGCCGTCGCGTCGAGCGGCCTCGGGCACGTGACCCGCGGGGTCGAGGCGTGGGCGGCCAACCTGTCCGCCGCCCTGCACGACCGCGGGGCCGACGTCACCCTGTTGAAGGGCGGCGGTGTCGCCGAGAGGCCGTACGAGGTGGCGGTGCCGTGCCTCCGGCGGGACGACCCGCGGACGGCTCGCCTGTTGCGGCGGCTCCCCCGTGGGGCGTGGCGGGTGGGGTTCGGGAGCAAGTACGACGTGGAGCAGACGACGTTCGCCGTCAACCTGGTCGGCGAACTGCGGCGACGGAAGGTGGACGTGCTGCACGTGAAAGACCCGCACGTGGCCAAACTGGTGCAACTGGCGAACCACCTCCGGCTCGTCCGCACGCGGGTGATCCTGGCCCACGGCACGGAAGAGTCGGACGTGTTCCTCAAGGGCATCCGGTACGTGCAGCACCTGGCCCCGTGGCACCACCAGCAGTTTCGGACGGCCGGGGTGGATCGGCCCACCTGGACGACCATCCCGAACTTCATCGACACCGACACCTTCCGCCCCGGCCGGGGCGACGCCCTGCGGGCCGAACTCGGCATCCCCCCGGACCACCTGGTGGTGCTCACGGCCGCCGCCATCAAGCGGCACCACAAGCGGGTCGACCACCTGATCGCCGAGTTCGAAACCGCCCTCCGCATGCGGCCGGCGGCGGCCGTCACCCTGGTGGTCGCCGGCGGGCGGGAGCAAGACACGGACGAACTGGTCGCCGACGGCACCCGCCGGCTCGGCGACCGGGTGCGGTTCCTGGTGCGGTTCCCGCGGGAGCGGATGCCGGAGTTGTACCGGGCGGCCGACGTGTTCGTGCTCGCCAGCCTGTTCGAGATGATGCCGATCGCCGTGCTGGAAGCGGTGGCGAGCGGGCTGCCGTGCGTGGTGCACCCGCACCCGGTGTTGGAATGGATGACGGGAGCGGGCGGTGTGCCGGCGGACATGAGCCGGGCCGGCGAGTTGGCCGGGCACCTGGGCCGGTTGGTCGACGACGCCGGGTGGAGAGCAACCGTCGGGCGGCGGGCGCGAGCGCACGCCGCCCAGTTCGGGAAGGAGTCGGTCGTCTCTCGCATTCAGCAGTACCACCGATTCGTGAGTTCAAACGGCCGGAGCCGATAGCCGGCTGACAGTGACATCGTTCCTCCTCACGTTCTCCCCGTTCCTGTGAGTGCAGCATGCCCACCGAGAAGACTCGCGGAATTCCCGCCACCGCCCCTGTTCGGACGACGCTGGTCCTCGAGCGACTGGAGGACCGGGCCACCCCCACGGTGAACCCGATCCTCGTCGAAAATGCTCTCCCCGGCAATCCGGCGAGCGAGTGGAACATCTCCGGTAGCGGCGACCCGTCGCTCCAGGGGTTCGCCATCAACATGAGCGTGAACCTCGGGGATACGGTGCAGTTCAAGATCACCGACACCTCCCTGGCCCCGTACACGGTGGACATCTACCGCATGGGGTATTACGGCGGGATGGG
>JANNDF010000976.1:0-3603 GCA_031387445.1 Planctomycetia bacterium | reverse complement strand
TGAATCACCCCGCTCCCTGGCGGTCGCGGCTCGTCGTCGGTGGGGGCCACCCTTCGCTCGCCGCTCAGTTACTTCTTGTCCGGCGGCGTGGCTTTCAGTTCGGCGTCTTACTTCTTGGCCCGGATGGCGTCGAGCTTGGCTTGGTAGTCGCGGGGCAGCACGCCGGGGTGGTACAACTCGACCTTTCCGCTATCCGGATTTTTAATATGCACGGGGCAGAAGTACTTCTTGATCTCCGCGTCGTCCACGTCCTTCTTGTTGTCGATGTCGTTGAGAAGGCTCTCTTTTCCGTACCTCCCTTCGTCGTTCTTGGTGATCTGACCCTTGGGCAACACGTCACCGGGCCGACGGCTGATGCTGATCGCCAGACAATACCGCTTCTTGTCGTCGTCATCGACGACACTCGCCGCACTGATATAGTCCCCCTTTTTCACGTCCTGCAAGAGGTACGACTGCGCCGCCGCCACATTGTCCAACACTTTCCCCTCTACCAACCGTCGGACCGGGTAGAGCTTGTACTCCTTCGGCGGTATGGTCTCCGGTTCGCGCGAGTGAGGGGTGAGGATGGTCATCGACTCCGCGTCGATCTCGGCGACGATGCCGAATGTGGTGTCGTACCAACCGGTGAGGGTGGTGGTATTCACTACCCCGACCTTTCGACCCTTCACATCCACTTTCGGCTGAGCGACGGCCGAGCCAGTCAGGGCGAAGGCGACGAGTCCGACCGCCGCGAGCTGTCGTTTCCACATAGCGCACCCCATCAGTTGAGCACCAGTTAGGCAGGCAGTATGCCAAGTCTACGAAAACTTCTGGGCCACCTCGGCGCGCAAGATCTTGTCGTTGTTCACCAACCCCACGAGCGTTGAGATTGCCGTGTCGGCTGGCTCGTTGATGGTGGTTGGCTTCCGGGCCATGGCATCCTGGGCCTCCACTAACTTCCATTCGTCGTCGAGCATGCGACCGAAGGGAATATTGGGGTTGGCCCATCGTAGGTTCAACACGCTGGTGATCATGTCGGGGCGAACGGCGTTGTCGGCGGTGATCAGATCGGAGCCGCTGGATGTCCGACTGAGAGCGAGGTTCACAGTTCCGTTCCAGAGGAAATCACCGATCACCTTGAGCTTGCTGAAATACCCGCCGGGCATGGTCAAGGTTGCGTCCTTCCCCAGCGTCAGGCCGCTCTTGAGGCCGTCAGGCTCGTTAGCGTTGACCGGCGTTTGGTCGGTCTTGATGGTCGCGTCCGCCTGGTTGTTACCGTCGGACAGGAGAGTCCTGATCGCGAGCGTTCCTTTTCTGATACTCACCGTGCCGTACTTATGCAGCGTAATCTGGCTCCGGGCCTCCAATTCGGTGACAGCTTCCTCTTCCTCTTCCTGAAAGTAGAAGCTTGATTCCCCAGCCTCAGGAACCAGATCGAGTTCGGTTCGGTTCGTGATTCGAGTGGTCCCGCCGTTGGCGAATGCCGTCCCCGAATCGTCATGCCCCTTGACTTGGATCGTTGCTAACTGCTCGTCGTTCGGCAGTCGCATCGACGTGACGAGCGCGGTCGATCCTTTCTTGACCGAAATCAACGGTCCGGAGGCCTGCGTCCCGTCGATGGTGAGCACTTTGTACGGCGTCCCTTTCAGGATGAACTGGGCCAAGTTCTCTGAAATGATGCCCGCACCACTGGTCAGCGTGTAGGTTCCGCTGAGGAATGTCAGTTCGCAGCCGATCTGAGCCGCAGCCGTCCCGAGCAACAGGGTACTCCCCAACTTCACCGTGCCGTTGATGCCGGGATTCGTCTCCGACGGCTCAGCGACCCCAGTGGCACCCGGTGCGAGGGCGATGGTGCCGGCGACGGTGTTGCTGTTCAGGGTGCCGCCGGTCCAGTCGAGGGAGGAGGTGATAGTCAGGGTGGTGCCGTTCCCCGAGGTGACAGTACTCGACCCCTGGGAGATGTTCCCGCACTCCACTTCGAGTGTGCCGACGGAGAAACTGTTCGACAGTGTGACCGTGCCCCCGTACGCGATCGGCATGGGCGGGGGTGGTGGAGACAGCGGCGGGGGCGGCACGCCGGGCGCCGGCGGGACGGTGGCCGTCACCTCCGAGATGGTGCCGAACAGCAGGTGAATCCCGGCGAACGCGTTCTGCCCGGTCGAAGTGGATTGCGAGGGGATGGTGCAGTCGCCAGTCGCCACGTCGCCGGTGAAGTACAGGTCGTCGTCCCCGTCCGGGGCCGAGTCGGACAGGGTGTACCGGTCGTACGGCACGCCCGGCCCCTTCAGCCAGTTGGCCGGGTTGGTGAAACTGGTGTCGGTCATCGGACTCCACCAGTATCCGGCCGGCACGTCGCGGGCCTCCAGGTACTCCAGGCTCAGACGGCCGAAGGTCTGTCGGTGGGGCGATTGTTCCGACTCATGGCGTGAATCCGTGGCGATGGAAGTGTAGCGGCGATTCGTGCCGCTGAGGAAGAGGATAACGCCGGTCGCAGGGAGTTCACAACATTACTTTCGCGCGTCTGCACATTTGTTACAAATAGTATCGGCTGACGACCTGTCGCGCGGCGCACGAAGCGAACGAATACGCTCGGCGAGGTGCGGCACGGGGCCGGAGAGCCGATTGCGTTCTGCGCGCGGAACTGGACACGAATTCCGGACGGATTTGCCGAATTGTTCCCACCCGGCGGCTCCCTGGAGGTCGGCACCTTCGCCGTAAGTGCTTGGCCGGCATGGGATCTTCAAGCATTCCGGCATGATTCCACGGGAGGGTGGGGGGAGGTGGAATGAACCATCCGGCCGGTCTCGAAACCGCTTTCCCGGCGCAAGTTGGGTGGCCGGAAGCCGTTCGCCGGGTGAAGATTCCTGAAAGACACGCGGAGTGCGGCCCATGACCCCCTTCAGCCCGCCGTCGATTGCCGACCTGACCGACCGCATGTTGAAGGCGCGGATCGCAGAGCCGACCGATGCCGCCGAGCCGGAAGTGGAGCCGTATGAGGTGCTGAACGGCTTCCGCACCGACCCGCGGACGGCGTATGTGGACGCGGTGGCCGCACTCAAGTTGCTCGGGGTGAAGGACTTGCCGTCGAGCCTGCCGCCGGAGTGGGCGAGCTACGTCCAACTGCTGCCGGCGACGGTGGCCGTGCCGATGGCCGCCGGGCGGTTCCCGCAACAGGTGCGAGACTTGGGTGCGTTGCTCGAAGGGGAAGCGGTTCACACGCCGACCCCGCCGAGCGAGGCGAGCGGGTTCAACGCCATGCGGGGTTGGGTGAAGAAGCAGGACAACGGGGCGGCGAAGCTGGCGGCGGGGATTGCCCGCAGCCTGGGCGACGACCCGGCGGTGCCGACGGGCAGCGACGCGGTGTCGGCGAACGAGCGGGCGGCGGCCTTGTGGACGGTCGGCGACGTGTCGCCGGCGGTGAAGCTGTGGCTGGCGATGCCCGACAGCCCGGTGGCGTGGTTCAACCGCGGCATGTGCCTGCTGTTCACCGATCGGGCGGCGGAAGCGATTCCGCACCTGCGGAAGGCGGTAGCCAGCCTGCCCGACACGACCGGCTGGCAGCACCTGGCCGAACTGTACCTGGCCGTGGCCGAAAGCCGGGTGTGAACAGCGGAGGCCCGACCG
>JANNDF010000969.1:0-4274 GCA_031387445.1 Planctomycetia bacterium | reverse complement strand
GTGTTCCGGACGCGGGCGGCGCACATCGGTGGGCGGCGTTTTTTTGTGGTTTTCCCCCGCCGCGCGCGCGTGGGGCTAACCACCTTGGTACCCGTCACTCGCCCCGCGCCCCCGCGTCGGGCTCACCAGAAGGCCGATGTCTTACGCCCTCCAAACCCTGTGGCACGACAAGGCCCGGTACGCCGCCGGCGTCGGGGCGGTGGCGTTCAGCGCCATCCTCATCGTGCTGCAAGTGGGGCTGCTGCTCGGCCTGTTCGAGACGACCAGTGTGCCGGTCGATCACACGTCGGCCGACCTGTGGGTCGGGTCGCAAGACGTGCGGAGCGTGGACCTGGGCGTGCAGATCCCGATCAACCAGCACATGCCGCGGCTGACGGAGAAGAAGGGGCTGATCGGCCAGCCGGAAGTGTACCTGGCCATGTACGCCAATCTGACGCGGTCGGACGGCGGCATGGAGCGGTGCTTCGTGCTCGGCAGCAGCCTGGAACCCGACGCTGCCGGCGCGCCCGACGTGCTGCCGGACGAGTTGCGCGGCGCCCTCAGCCTGCCGAACAGCATCGTGGTGGACGAGTCCGAACTCGGCCGCCTGCACCTGAATGGCCTCGGCGACACGGCCAAGATCAGCGGCATCGAGGTGACACTGGTGGGCACCGTGAAGGGCATGAAGAGCCTGGCCGCCCCGTGGGTCATGTGCTCGGAGACGACCGCCCGCAAGCTGCTCGCCGGGTTCATCCAGCCGGACCACTGCACCTACCTGCTCGCCCGCGCCGAGTCCCCGCAGCGGGCGAAAGAGATCGTGGCCGAACTGCGGACCGAGTACCCGGAGATGTCGGTGTACACCACCGACGAGTTCAGTTTCAGTTGCCGCTGGTACTGGCTCACCCGCACCAAGGCCGGCATCGCCATCGGGTACGCGGCGCTGCTGGGCCTGATGGTCGGGGCGGTGATTACGGCGCAAACCCTGTACGCGGCCACGATGGCCTCGGCGAAGGAGTTCGCCACCCTGCTCGCGCTCGGCATCCCGCGGCGGAAGATCTACGGGCTGGTGATCGCACAGTCGTGGTGGGTGGGGGTGTTCGGCGTGTTCGCGGCGATGCCGGTGGTGTGGCTGCTCGCCCAGGCCGCCGCCGCCGGCGGCGCGAAGGTGGTGCTGCGGTGGGAGGTGATGACCGGGGCCGCCGCCATCACCATCGGCACCGCCCTGTTCAGCGGGCTGTTCGCCCTGCGGAGCGTGCGGAAGATCGAGCCGATGAGTTTGCTGAGATAGCGCCATGGCGAGCCGAGCGGCGTGAGCCGCCGGGTCTGGAGTTCCAGAATCACCCGGCCCCTCACGGGGCACGGCTCGCCGACCGACACGAGGCCCGAATGTCCGCCGTCCGCCCCACCCCCGTGCTCACCGCCCAGCGGCTGTCCAAGTCGTTCGGCGACGGCGCGTCGCGGAGGTTCGCACTGCGGGACGTGTCGATGACCCTGTATTCGGGACAACTGGCCCTGCTCATGGGGCCGAGCGGGTCGGGCAAGTCGACCCTGCTGGCGGTGCTCAGCGGGTTACTCAAGCCGGAGTCGGGCAGCGTGTTCGTGTCCGAGGACGGCATTCAGACCGACCTGTGGCAACTGGCAGACGGACAGATGGAGAAGTTCCGCCTGCGGCACACCGGGTTCATCTTCCAGGGGTACAACCTGTTCCCCGCCCTGTCCGCCATTCAGCAGTTGGAGATCGTGCTGAAGTGGGGGACCGGCCTGGGCGACTCGGCCGCCAACGGCCGGGCGAAAGACATGCTGAACCGCCTCGGGCTGGACGCCCAGAAGTACAAGAAGCCGGCCCAATTGAGCGGCGGGGAGAAGCAGCGGGTGGCCATCGGGCGGGCGCTGGTGAAAGACCCGACGTTCATCTTCGCCGACGAGCCGACCAGTGCCCTCGACTGGGAGAACGGCCAGCGGGTGGTCGAGCTGTTGCGGGCCGCCGCCCACGCCCGCGGGGCGAGCATCTTCGTGGTATCGCACGACGAGCGGATGCGGCCGTTCGCCGATATCATCTATCATCTGGACGACGGCCACCTGACCGTCGAACAGAACCCGGTGCCGCTCTCCGCCGCCGGCCCGTCGTACCCGTCGGAGGTCACCCGATGAACCGCTGGAAAGCCATCCCGTGGGTTCTGATCGGCGTGGCCCTGCTCGCCGTCAGCCTGGTCGCCGCCCGGCTGAACTCCCCACCGTCGTCGGTGAACGGGGAGAAGGCCGCGGCCCCCGCCTCGCCCGGTTCGGTCGTCGGCCCGACGGTTGTGGGCACTGTGGACACCGCCGGCGGGATGCTGCCTCTGATGCCGCCGGGCGTGCCGGCCATGGCCTCGCTCACGGTGAAAAAAGTCCACGTGAAGGAAGGGGCGACCGTCGCCCCCGGCGACGTGCTCGTCGAGTTCGACGCGTCCACGATGGTCGAAAAGAAGGTGCAGGCCGAACACGCCGTCACCGATGCCGAGTGGGTCGCGGATCAGGCCCGCAAGAAAGCCGACCTTCACCCGCTCGTGGTGGACAAGGCCAACATCGGCGTGCGGAAGGCGGAGGGCGATCTCGCCGCGGCGGAGAAGGCCCACAAGGCGGTGAGCGATTCGGTGGAGGAAAATCTGAGGGTGGCCACCCAATCGGCCACCGACCGCACCCCACTCACCGAAGAGCAGAAGGACCTTCGGCGGAGCCGCAGCCCGGAACTCCTCCAGGCGAACGCGACCCTCGCCGCCGCCAAGATCGGCGTCGAGGCGGCCAAGCACGAACTGAAGCAGGCGGAATCGGCCCCCCCGTTACTCGAGGCCGACGTGCAGCGGGCGAACGCGGCCGTCGCACGGCTCCGCTCGACCGTGGCCGAGGCCGTTGCCGTCATCGAGTCGTTCAAGCTGAAAGCGCAGGTGGCCGGTGTGATCGAACAGATCAGCGTCTCCGACGGCATGGCGGTCGGCCCGGCCACCCGCACCCCGCTGATGTACCTGGTGCCGGCCGGCCCGCGGGTGGTGCGGGCGGAGGTGGAAGCCGAGTTCGCCCACAAGATCGACGCGTTCGTCGGCAAGTCGGTCACGGTGTTCGCCGGGGAGAAGTTCAACGACACGTACACCGGCACCGCCCGCCGCGTGAGCGGGGCGTTCCTGCCCAAGCGGTTCGGATCCGACAGTTTGGTGAGCAGCCCGACGCGGGTCCTCGAGTGCGTCATCGAGGTGACCGACCCGGCACCGCCCGGCAAGCCGCCCCTCCGCCCCGGACAACCGGTGCGGGTGACGTTCGGCAATTGACGATTGGAGTGTGTCGATTGATGACTGACACCCTCCGCACCCCCACGCAATCGGCAATCGACAATCGGCAATCCTCGATGAGACACTGCCGCCGCCTGTCGGCCAGTGCCCGCAGTTCGTTCCGCTTCGCCTTCGGCCTACTCCCCCGCCCGCAGGCCGACGCCATGCACGCCCTGTACGCCTACCTCCGCGTCACCGACGACCTGGCCGACGGGCCGGGCGAGGTGACCGCGAAGCGCGCCGCCCTCGGCCGCTGGCGCGAGCGGTTGCACGATGCGCTGAACGGCGTCTACGCGCACCGCACGCACGCCGCCCTGCACGACACCGCACGCACCTACGGCATCCCCGAAGTCGAACTGACCGCCCCCATCGACGGCGGTGAACGCGACCTGTCCGGCGAGCCGTTCCGCACCTTCGACGAATTGAGGCTGTACTGCCATCAGGTGGCGGGCGTAGTCGGGCGGGCGTGCGTCCGCATCTGGGGGCTTCAACCCGGCTTGACGTGGGAGCAGGTCGAACCGCTCGCCGAGGCCGCGGGGCTGGCATTCCAACTGACCAACATCCTCCGCGACCTGGGTGAAGACCGTACCGCCGGGCGAGTCTACCTGCCGGCCGACGAGTTGACCCGCTTTGACTGCCCGCCGGAGCGGTGGGGCGACACCCCGCAGTTCCGCGACCTGATGCGGTTTCAAAGCGACCGCGTTCGCGGTTTCTACCGGCAGAGCGAACCTCTCGCTGAGTTGCTCGCCCCACACGGGCGGGCGGTTTTCGCCCTGATGAGCCGGGCGTACCGCGGGTTACTCGAACGGGTGGCCACCGCCGGGCCGGACGTGCTGCGGCGACGGGTGCGCGTTTCACGGTGGGCGAAGTTGACCCTGCTGGCACGAGCGGCGGTGTACACATGGACCGGGTGACGGGAACTGCTGTAGCCGGGGTCTGTGACCCCGGTCCGACCGGCCTCACAGACCCCGGCTACAGTCGACGGCGAAACCC
>JANNDF010000937.1:0-4838 GCA_031387445.1 Planctomycetia bacterium | reverse complement strand
CGTGAGGGGCCGGGTTCGATACACACCCGGCCCCTCACGGGGCACGGCTCGCCACCAAACACGAGACATCGCATGCGCCACCTCCTCCCGCTGCTCCTGCTCGCCGCACCCGCTTTCGCTCAGGACAAGAACCTGGAGAAGCTGGTCGGCAGCTACACGGTGACGGAGTTCCACCGCGAGGGGAAGGCGGTGCCGGGCGACGTGAAGAAGGGCGTGTCCGCCGTCAAGATCGACGGCGACAAGCTGACGATCACGATGAAAGGCAAGCCGTTCGTGGCCAAACTGAAGGTGGACGTGACCAAAAAGGTCGCCGAGATCGACCTCTACCCGCAGACCGAGCCGTTCGAGAAGGACCGCCCGTTCAAGGGCATTTTCGAGCTGAAGGACAAGACACTCACCATCACCTATGTGGAAGACGGCGAGCGCCCGAAGGACTTCGCCACCGACGCCAAGACGAGCACGATGCTGGTGCTGGAACGCAAGTAACCGCGAGGCAACGCCGAGCGCGTCGGAGGTCGGACGCGCTCGGCGTTGCCTCGCGGCTACTTGAGCGCCACCAACTGCGGGAAGAACTCGGCGAAGTCCTCCACCAGCGCCGCGTGGTGCGCCCGCAGGTCGGGCATCGCGTCTGTCAAGTCCACCGGCCGTTGCGGGATTCGCCGCCGCAGGATGAGCGTCACTCGCGCCAGCGCCGCTTGGATGCCGTCCACCTCCGCGTACGTCGCCATCACGCCCGACCCCGCCAGCCAGCGGGCCGTCATCGCCGCACCATCGGGCAAGCAATCCGCCGTCGCCCGCAGGTCGGTGCCCACCTCGAACACGAACTGGCCGAGCGGCACCGGGCAGTGGCGCTCCCAACTGATCGCCAGCAGGTGATCGAAGTACACGTCCAGAATGATGCCGGTGAACCAGCCCCACCGCTCGCTCAGCCGGCTGATCGCCCGGTGGACCAGCGGGTGCCGGTCCGTGAACGCATCGACGGCCCGGTGTTGCTTCACCCCGGCCACCACCGCCGCCGGCAAGTTCGTCAAATCGGGCTGACGCAGACAGTCGGCGAGCACGTTCCCGAGCCGGCTTTCCGGCGTCGGCTGGGCCAGCAGGGCGTGGGCCAGGAAGTTCATGCCGGCATTCTACCCGTCGGGTACAATCGCCCTCACCCCGCCTCCCCTTCCCTTCCGGGTCCACGTCATGCGTCTCACTCTCTTCGCCTTTCTGGTATCCATCGTTCCACTCGCCGCAGCCGAGATTCCGAAGCCGTCCGCCACCAAAGGCGACGAGCCGACGGCGAAAGCGTTCTCCGCGACCAAAGCCGGCGACTACCTCGACGGCGTCGGCATCAACTGGACCCGCGACCGCCAGTGCATCACCTGTCACACGAACATGCCGTACCTGACCGCCGCCCCGCTGCTGAAGGGCGACGGGTGGAAGGAGGTTCGCGAGTTCCTGGACAAGGACGTGACCAGTTGGGCGAAAGACGGCAAGCCGCGGGGCGATGCGTATGTGGTCGCCACCGCCTTCGCCCTGGCGTTCAACGACGCCCAGCAGGGGGGCAAGCTGGCCGACACCACAAAGGCGTCGCTCGACAAGATGTGGGACGTGCAGACCAAAGCTGGCGCGTGGAACTGGCTGAAGTGCGACTGGCCGCCGCTCGAACACGACGACTACTACGGGGCCACCCTCGCGGCCTTGGCGGTCGGGTACGCCCCCGGCGGGTACGCCAAGACGGACAAGGCCACCGCCGGCATGAAGAAGCTGACCAAGTACCTCGCCGATACCCCCGCCCCCGACCTGCACCACACGGCCATGCTGCTCTGGGCGAGCAGCAAGCTGCCCGACCTGATGACCGCCGACGCGAAAGCGAAGGCGGTCAAAGACTTGAAGGCGAAGCAGCACAAGGACGGCGGGTGGTCGCTGCCGTCGCTCGGCGAGTACAAGCGGCAGGACGAGGCGAAGACGCCGAACGACCCGAACGCCGACAGCGACGGGTACGGCACCGGGTTCGTGGCGTTCGTGCTGATGCAAGCCGGGGAGAAGCCGACGGGCGACACCATCACGGCGGCGGTGAAGTGGCTGAAGGCGAACCAGCGGGAGAGCGGGCGGTGGTACACGCGGTCGCTGAGCAACGACAAGGCGCACTACATCACGAACGCCGGCACCGCCTTCTGCGTGTTGGCACTCGGCGAAGCCGGGCAGTTGGGGAAGTGAGCTGATGCCCCTCCTCGACCACTGGCTGACGGTCAGCCTGCTCTTGGCCGTCGCCGCCGGGGTCGCCCTCTGGACGGCCGGGGCCATCTACTACGACGTGGGCGACCGCGTCGGCTACCGCCGACCGCTCGCCCTCGGCTGGCTGGCCGCGGTGGTGCTGCTGTTCGCCGTGTGGCAACCCGTGTGGCTACCGTTTCTCGTCTTCAGTATCGCCGCCGGCGGGTTCTTCGCGTGGTGGCTGACGATCAAACCGAGCCAGCACCGCAACTGGGACGACACCGTCAAGCGGCTGCCCCGGGCGGACCTCGACGGCGACACCGTCCGCATCCACAACGTCTGGCAGCACGAGTACCGCACGTTCACCGACTTCACGCCGAATCACGTCATCCGCACCGTCCGCCTCTCCAACCTGATCGCCGCCGACATTCTGATCTTTTACTGGGGGTCGGCGTGGATGAGCCACCCGGTGCTCTGCTTCGACTTCGGCCCGGACGGGCGGGTCTGCTTTTCGATTGAAGTGCGGTTCCGCCAGGGGCAAAAGTACGACCTGATCCGCAGCCTCTACCGCCAGCAGGAGATCACAGTCATCGTGACGGACGAGTACGACGCCATCGCCCGCCGCACCAAGTACGGCACCGACACCGGCTACCTGTACCGCCTGCACGGGCCGAGCGAGCGGCTGATGACGATGTTCCTCGACTACGTGACCGCGGTGAACCACCTGAGCCGGACGCCGGAGTGGTATCACGGGCTGTGCGCCAACTGCACGACCACGTTCTACCGCCTGCCGAACAGCCGCCCGCGGTGGGACTGGCGGGTGCTGCTGAACGGGCGGTTCGAGCGGATGCTTTACGAACAGGGGTCGCTCGACCGGAGCGTGCCGTTCGCGGTGCTGAAGCGGTCGGCGTACCTGAACGACGTGGTGAAGGACGCCCCCCGCGAGGGCTACGGCGACGACATCCGAGCGGAACTGGCGAAGCGGCGGGCGGCGGGGTGAGCGTCAATCGAGGAAAGCGACGTGCCGCATGGCGGCCGACTGCCCCTCGGTGTTCATCACCACCCGATGCCAGCCGGGGAGGTGAATGGTGGCGTGGTCGGCGTGCCGAACCGTGCCACGGGCGTACAGTTCCGGGTCGCGGGTCATCACCCGCCACCCCCAGTGCCGGGCGGCGGGGTTTGTTCTGATAAGTTGGGCATACCCGTCCGCCCCCAACCCACTCGGGTGCTGACTGCACACGTGAACCGTCGTGCCGCCGCGACGGAATGCGCACTCCAGCGTGTGCGGCTTGCTCCCGCGACCGCGGGAGAGCGGTTCGTTCCGCCGTACCACGAATGAGTCAACGAGCAAGTCCGGCGTGGGCAGGAAGAACCACTCGCCTTGCCGCAGGAACGCGGCGTTCTTCCGCCGGTCACGCTCCCGCGGTTTCACACCGGCCCGCAGCTCGGCCGCACGCACCGCGGTCGGCTTCAGCGCGTCCATGGCCGTCCGAACCGAACTGACCCCACGAACGGCCTCCGGCACCCCGGCCACAAACCAGTGCCGTTCGTCGTGCCCGCACAGGAATCGGCTCTTCACCGGTGGCAGGTGCGGCCGGTCGGCTGGCTGGGCACGAAGCAAGAGCAGCAGGTGCCGCCGTTCCGGACGAACATCCACGGGGATCAGGTCCGGCGGAGCGGTCGCGTCGAACCGGATGTCAAACGTCTCGCCGTGCCGGTCTTCCTCCACGTCAATCCGCACAGCAGAATCTCCCCGCCGCGTCCGCCGTTCCGGGGTGATCCGGAGGCGGGCGCCAATGCGTGCGAAGTCAGTTTGAAGTTGGAGAGTGTCCATGCCCGACGGACACGTGGGCCGGACTCGGGTTCGCGGGAATTGTTACAGCACGCCCTTCGTACTGGGCACGCCGGTGGCACGCGGGTCGGGTTCGGTGGCGGCACGCAGGGCACGGGCGGTCGCCTTGAAGATGGTTTCGACCACGTGGTGCGTGTTCTTCCCGTGGTGCAGAACGACGTGCAGGGTCAGCTTGCCGGCGCTGCTTACTGCCCGCCAGAACTCCTCGGCCAGTTGGCTCGAAAACGTGCCGAGCAGTTCGGTCGGCACGTCCGCCTTCCACACCAGGAACGGCCGGCCGCTCAGATCGACGGCCGCGGTCACCATCGCCTCGTCCATCGGCACGGTGGCGTCGCCGTACCGGCGGATGCCGGCCTTGTCGCCGAGCGCCTGGGCCAGGGCCATGCCGATGCAGATGCCCACGTCTTCGACCGTGTGGTGGGCGTCGATGTGCAGGTCGCCTTTGCAGGTCACGCTCAGGTCGAACAGGCTGTGGCGGGCGAGGTGCGTCAGCATGTGATCGAAGAAGCCGACGCCGGTGTTGACCTCGGATCGGCCGGTGCCGTCGAGATTGAGCGTCAGGGCGATGTCGGTCTCGGCGGTGGTGCGGCGGACGGTGGCGGTGCGGCTCATGCGGGTAGTGTAGTGGTCTGCCGAACCCACTTGTGGTTCATAGCTGCTCAATCGGCTGTCGTACCACCCCCCACCTCTCCCCTGCGGAGCGGGGGAGAGGTCGCCGGAATGAACGTAGTGAACCCGGCGGGTGAGGGGGACGCTCGCGCCACCAACCCCCTCACCCGGATCG
>JANNDF010000936.1:0-7488 GCA_031387445.1 Planctomycetia bacterium | reverse complement strand
GGTGGTGCTGCTGTTCATCGCGCTCGGCGTCGGTGCACTCGGCGCCGCCTTCTTCATCCCCATCACGCCGCCGGTGGTGAAGTCCCCCGAAGCCGTCGTCATTCCCCCCGCCTACGACTCCGCCCCGCCGTTCGTGCTCACCGAGCGCCTCGGCACCACCGTGGACAACACCACCCTGGATGGGAAAGTGTGGGTGGCGTCGTTCGCCTTCACCCGCTGCAAGTACTGTCCGGAGGTGTCGTCCACACTCAACCGGCTGCGGACGGAGATGAAGCTGGCCGGCCGCGACGACTTCCGCACCGTCACGTTCACCATCGACCCGGAGCACGACACGCCGGGCGAGTTGCGGAAGTACGCCAACAAGTACACCGGCACCGACGACGACCCGAGTTGGCTGTTCCTGCACGGGTCGGAGCGGTTCATCCGCCTGCTGTGCGTCCGCGGGTTCAAGGTGGGCGTGGAGAAAAAGGAGGGGGTGGACGTGTCGCTCATGTACGACCACTTCCTCGGACTGATGGTGATCGACAAGACCGGCCGCGTGCGGGGCAAGTACCTGGGCAAGCCGTCGGCCCGCGAGGGGAGCGAGGCGGACATCGAGGCCGGGAGGAAGGAGTTCGACCGCAGTTTTGCGGAGCTGAAAGAGAAGATCACGGAACTGCTCGCCGAGCCGGTGGTGACCGACTCGCTGCCATCGCCCAAGTCTCGCTGAGGGCGAATCCCATGCCGTCTCGCCCGGTGGTCGTGTTCATCCTGTTGTTCTGGCTGGCCGTGCTCGGCGTGGTCGTCTCCCGCGACGTGCTGCCGCGGTACTTCGGCGACGCCCCGGCTGCCCCCGCGTTCGGCCCCGAGGACGAACTGTCCCAGCCGACCGTCGAGTGGACCATTCACCGTGGGCTGCCCAAGCAGACGGCCGACGAACCCATCGGCAAGATGACCAGCCGCACCGAGTACCTGAAGGCCGACAACTCGTTCCGGTACGAGAACCGCTACCGCGGGGTGAAGTTCACCCAGTACGGGATGGAACTGCACATCCCCACGGCCACCACCACGCTCCGCATCGACCGCGACGGCCGGCTGAAGGAGCAGTCGCTCCGCGGCACCGCCGAAGTGGAACTGCCCCGGCTGTTGGGGGCCGGGCAAAAGCTGACCGCGACCGTCGAGGCGAACGGTGTGGTGCGAGACGGCTTCCTGGTCGGGTCGGCCACGCTCACCGTACCCGATTTGCTGTCCGAGCCGTCCGTCGGCACGTTCACCCCGGTGCCGGTGCCCGACGGCCAGGTGCTCAACCCCCTCATGCCGCTCGACCGCCTCCGCGACGTGGTGCCCGGCCGCCACTGGGTGGTGCAGCAGGTGGACCCGCTGCGGGACGCGCTCGGCGAACTGCTGGTGAAGGGGTTGCAGGAGGAGCTGGCCAAGCGGGGTGGGGGTAAGAAGAAGCCGGTGCCGGTCACGCTGCCCAAGGCGCCGGAACTGATCGCCCGCGTGCTGACTGACCCGGTCACGCTCGACCGCCCCGGCGGGCCGGTGTCGTGCTGGGTGATCGAGTACACGGCCGAGAACCCGCCCATCCTGGCCCGCACCTACGTCCGCCGCGACGACGGCCGCGTGCTGCGGCAGGAGGCCACCTCCCAGGGCGAGCGCCTCCGCTTCGAGCGGGCCGACTGACCCGCCGAGGGTGGGTTTGATTCTCACCACCTCCCCCCACCGTGTGGGAGAACCAGCCGAAACCGTGAGAATCACCCGTTTCGATGCGAACCACCCTTCCGAATGCGAACCATCGGCGGGGGGTGGCGCGAACCGTGGTCGAGGAATCGGGGAAAATGTCCGCGAAAACGGGCGGCCGGCGGAGGTACTATCGTCCCACACGCCGGAGCACCACCCGTGACCCCCGACGATCTCACCCACAGCCTCCCGCCCGCCGACGCCACCCGCGATCAATCCGACGCCGCCCTCGACGCCGGTCTCGCCGCCGCCTTCGGTGGTGACACCACCCACCTCCGCCCGCCGTCCGCCGACCCGGAAGCCGGCACCGTCATCGCCGGCAAATACAAGCTGACGGAGAAGGTGGGCGAGGGCGGCATGGGCAGCGTCTGGGTGGCGAGCCAGACGGAACCGGTCAAACGCAAGGTGGCGATCAAGCTCATCAAGGCGGGGATGGACTCGAAGGCGGTGCTGGCCCGTTTCGACGCCGAACGCCAAGCCCTGGCGGTGATGGATCACCCGAACATCGCGAAAGTGCTCGACGGCGGGTTGCACGACGGCCGCCCGTACTTCGTGATGGAGTTGGTGAAGGGGGTGACGATCACCACCTTCTGCGACGAGCGGAAGCTCACCCCGGCCCAACGCCTCGAACTGTTCGTCCCCGTCTGCCAGGCCATTCAGCACGCTCACCAGAAAGGCGTGATCCACCGCGACATCAAGCCGAGCAACGTGCTGGTGGCCCTGTACGACGACCGGCCGGTGGTGAAGGTGATCGACTTCGGCATCGCCAAGGCGACCGGGGCGGCGCTCACCGAGCACACACTCGACACCGGCATCGGGGCGGTGGTCGGCACGCCGGCGTACATGTCGCCCGAGCAAGCCAGCCTGAACAACCTGGACATCGACACGCGGAGCGACGTGTACGCCCTCGGCGTGCTGCTGTACGAGTTGCTCACCGGGTCGCCGCCGTTCTCGGGGAAGGAGCTTCAGAAGAAAGGGGTGCTGGAAATGCTCCGCGTGGTGCGGGAAGAAGAACCGCCGCGGCCGAGCCACAAGCTGAGCACCGCGGATGCCCTGCCGTCTCTCTCCACCAACCGCGGCACCGAGCCGAAGAAGCTGACCGGCCTGCTGCGGAACGAGCTGGACTGGATCGTGATGAAGGCGCTGGAGAAGGACCGCACCCGGCGGTACGAGACGGCCAACGGGTTCGCCGCCGACGTGAACCGCTACCTGAGCGGCGAGGCAGTGCAGGCCCACCCGCCGAGTGCCGGGTATCGGCTGAAGAAGTTCGTGCGGCGGCATCGCGGGCAAGTCCTCGCGGCGAGTCTGGTGCTACTGGCCTTGGTGGGCGGCATGGCCGGCACGACGTTCGGGCTGATTCAGGCCTGGGAGGCGAAGGAGCGGGAATCCGCGCGGGCGGATGGCGAGCGGCAGGCGAAGGAGGTGGCAGTGGAAGCGGAAGCGAGAGCCATTAGCGAAAAGAAGAAGGCGGTCGAGTTCCGCGATCAGGCTCTCAACGCTTTGCGGGCGACCACGGGCGAAGATGTCGTGAAATTGATCGGCGAGAAAAATGAGCTAACCCAGAACGAGCGGGATTACCTGGAAGCGATCGCCAGGCGCTGGCAGGGTTTCGCGCTCTCGCGTGACAACGATATCCTGACGAGAGCGTACCGAGCGGAGGGCCACGGCAAGGTGGCGGATTTGTGGTTCAAACTCGGACGCACAGAAGACGCTCGGGTTGAACTTCAGTCGGCACTCGATCTGCAAAAACTACTGGCCCGAGAAAATCCCTCCGTACCCATTTTTCGAGAGGCACTGGCCAATACGCACCAAAGAATGGGCAGTTTACTTGGCGCGATCGGAGCGAGTGAAGAGGCCCGGCAGCATTACCGAATGTCCGGTGACATGTTCAAGGCGTTGATCAAAGACGATCCCAATCAACCTACTTACCAGCGTCAACTCGCAGGCATCCACATGAACAACGCCGTACTCCTCCGAGAAGTGTGGCACGATTTGGCCTATTCCGAAGCGAATTCGGGGAGGCCAGTCGTCTCTCGGGCACGCTGGGAGGAAGCGACGGCGGAATATCAACTCGCACTCGAACTGCAAAAAAAGCTGGCCGGACGCTTTCCCGACGACACCGAGTACCAAGCGTTCCTCGCGAAGACCCAGCACAATTTTGCGGGTCACCTCATGCTTGTGCCCGGAAGAATCGAACAGGCCCAGACGGAGTTCGAGTCGGCCCGCGACGCACAGACCAAATTGGCCGAACGATTTCCAAACTCGCCCGAGTACACCCTTGATCTTGCAACCACACACAGTGGCCTCGGCAAATTCTTCAGCGATCAAGAGCTAAGGGGGAAAGCAGAACCGGAGTACAAGCGGGCGATCGAACTGCTCCGAACACTGGTTCGGCGGTACCCGGCCGTACCCGCATACCAGATCACTCTCGCCGCGGTTTTGAACAATTACGGCCACCTGCTGGAAAATCCTGGCGAGAGTCTGGTGTGGTATGACCAGGCTATTGAGATTCTCCAGCCGTTGTTGGCGAAAGAGTCGCGTGATGTGGCAGTCCGGCAATATTTGAGAAACTGCCACTGGAACCGCGGCATCGCCAAGGGCCAACTCGGAAAGCACGCCGAGGTGTTGAAGGATTGGGATCGTGCTATCGAATTGAGTCCACCACAAGCGCAGCGGAATATGCGAGCGAGTCGTGCCATACCACGTGTGGCGTCCGGGATGGTGGCCGAGGGGGTCGCCGACGCCGCGGAGTTGACGAAATCCGGAGATTGGGATTCCGACCAGTGGTACAACTTCGCGTGCGTCTACTCCCTCGCCAGTGTCAAGCTCGCGGACAAGAAACAGGAGTACGCCGACCGGGCGATGGAACTGCTGGCGAAGGCAGTGAAGGCCGGGTTCAAGGACGCCGACCAGATGAAGACGGACTCCGACCTCGCCCCGCTCCGTGAGCGGGAGGACTTCAAGAAGTTGCTCGCCGACCTGGAGGCCAAGTTCCCGCCGAAGAAGGACGGCAAGTAACAGTTCACCAGATTCCCGCCGGGCACCTTCGGGTGCCCTGTGTCGTTTCGGGAGCGGTGCCCGGTTCGCCGACACCGTTTCACGCACATTTGTCCGCTTCACCGACAATTCTGCCTGCGAAGACTCGTAAACTAGTTCGCACACTCACCCGTCCGGCGAGGTTGTGGCGTGGTCGATGACCCCTCATCCCCTCCGATCGACGCGGTCCTGTACAGATCTTGGCCACTTCCGGACGGTCAGGGGGTCCGCCTGGAATACCTGTCCGACGCCGCCGACGCACTGCTCGAACTGCCCGCCGACGAACTCGCCCGCCGGTTCAATACCGGCACCGCCCCCCTGTTCGGGGTAGACGAAGCCGCCTTCTACCAGTCTGCCGTCGCGTCCTTCACCCACCACACGCCGTGGCGAGCCGAGTTCGGGTACGTCGGCCCGAAGACCGGCCGGCGGCGGTGGCTGCGGGCGGCCGACTTCCCCCACCGCACGCCCGATGGGGTGCCGTACTTCGTCGGCGTGATGACCGACCTGACCGCCATCAAGGAGGCGGCGGGTGCGTCGGCGGGAGCCTACCAGCGGCTGGACGCCCACCTGGACAACGTGCCGATGGCGGTGGTCGAGTGGGACGACCGCTTCCGGGTGAAGCGGTGGTCGCCGCAGGCGGAGGGGACGTTCGGGTGGTTGGCCGCCGAGATGGTCGGCCGGCACCCGGACGAGGTGGCGTGGGTTCACCCGGCCGACCGCGGGCGTGTGGACCGGGTCATGGCGAGCATGCTCAGCGGGGCCGAGCGGAAGACGATCCTGATTCACCGCAACCTGACCAAAGCGGGGCGGGAACTGCTGGTGGAGTGGCACCACTCGGTGCTGGTCGGGGCGGACGGGCGGGCGGTGTCGTTCCTTTCGTTCGCCCGAGACATGACCGCCCAGTTCGCCGTCGAGCGGGAGTTGATGCTGGCCGACGAGCGGCTGCGGACGGCCCTGCGCGCGACGAGCATGCTCGTGTGGGACGTGGACCGGGATTCACCGGAGGTGTACTACTCCGACCACTGCGGGGAGTTCCACGGGCTGCCGGAGTTGGGGGCGGCGCCGGCGACCGAGCAGGCGCGGCAGGCGGTCCACCCGGACGACCGCGAGCGGGTGCGGGCGGAGATCGCGGCGGCCGTCACCCGCGACGACATGTACCAGATCGAGTACCGCGGGGCGGCACCCGACGCCGACGGCCAGCCGCGGTGGTTCGTGTCCAACGGTCGGCCGGTGCTGAACGCGGCCGGCGAGTGGGTGCGGCGGATGGGGGTGGTGACGGAGATCACCGCCCGCAAGCGGGCGGAGGCCGAGCGGGTGGAACTGGACCGACAACTGACGGAGGTGCGGCGGTACGAGAGCCTGGGTGTGCTGGCCGGCGGCATCGCCCACGACTTCAACAACCTGCTGACGGTGATCATGGGGAACGCGGCGGTGGTGAAGGCGAAGGCGGGGGCCGGGATGGAGCGGCCGCTGACGGACATCGAGGAGGCGTGCAAGCGGGCGGCCCACCTGTGCAGCCAGATGACCGCCTACGCCGGGGTGGGGCGGCTTGCCGTCGGGCCGGTGGACGCGGTCGGCCTGTTGCGGCAGTTGGAGCCGACGCTGCGGGCGGACGCCGGCGGGGTGCGGCTGAGCGTGATCGCCCCGCCCGATCTGCCGCTGCTGCTCGGCGAGCCGTTCCAGGTGCGGCAGGCGGTGCGGAACCTGGTGACCAACTCGGGCGAGGCCACCCCCGCCGGCGGGTGGGTGAAGGTGGAAGCCGACCGGCGGACGATCGGCGCCGGCGAGAGCGGGGCGTTCGTGCTGGTGCCGCCGGCGGGCGAGTACGTGATGATCCGCGTGTCCGACTCGGGCGGCGGGATGACGGCGGAGGTGAAGGCGAAGGCGTTCGACCCGTTCTTCAGCACCAGGTTCGCCGGCCGCGGGTTGGGGCTGGCGGCCGTGCTGGGCATCGTCAAAGGGCACCGCGGCGGGGTGCGGCTGGCGTCGGCGGTCGGGCGGGGCACCCTCATCGAACTCTACTTCCCGCTCACCACCGCCCCCGCCGAGCGGCCCGTAACGCCGCCGCCGAGCGGGGCGTTCGCGTCGCCCACCCGCCCGGTGCCCCCGCCTCCGCCGGGCGACCGCGGCACCGTGCTGGTGTGCGACGACGAGTTGAACATCCGCGAGTTGATCGCCACCGTGCTGGAAGGGGATGGGTTCCGGGTGGTGCGGGCGCGGGACGGGGTGGAGGGAGTGGCGGCGTTTGGCCGGGAGCCGGCGGGGTTCGTGCTGGCGGTGGTCGATCTGCTCATGCCGGGATTGGGCGGACATGAGGTGGTCCGCCAGGTGCGGGCGCTGCGACCGAATTTGCCGGCCGTGCTGGTGTCCGGGTTCGCCGACCACGAACTGCCGGCCGACGTGCGCACCTCCGGGCCGACCACCCTGCTGCCCAAGCCGTTCCGCCTGGAGCACCTGTCGGCGGTGGTCGCGCAGTTGCTGCGGACATCGACTGGCTGACGGACACTTTCACGGCGAACCCGGCCATCGGGTGAACACTTCGACACCACGTCAGACGGTCAACGATTTCGGAAATCTGGTCGGAATTCATGAGACTTCTCGCTGGACGCGACAGCTTCACCCCGACTGCATCCCAGCTTTCGGTGCGGCGTGCTTTCGGCCTCGGCCTTCGTCGCCCTGTTCTTCGGCGATCCGTCGGAGGTGCCACCGTTGCACGGCCAGGATGACGAA
>JANNDF010000892.1:0-1797 GCA_031387445.1 Planctomycetia bacterium | reverse complement strand
GGGTTGGGTGGGGGTGGGCCCCGGCGTTCGTTTTTTTTTTCCTTTTTCATTTGGTTGCGCCACACCGGGGCGTGGGTTTTTTCACCCCCGGCCCGGGTTGGTTGTTTTTTTGGGGGGGGGGGGGGGGGGGGGGGGGGGGGCGGCGGGTCGAACCGTCGCAACCGGCTGAGTGCGGGCACTTCCAGTTCGCGCCCGCACGCGCACCGCAGTGTCGCACCGGCGTCGGCGGCTTGCACCGCCAGCACTTTCCCGCACGGGCAATCGGTCTCGTACTTCATGGGCGGGCGACTCACAAGAAGGACAGGTGGGCCTCGTCTCAACTCACGCCCGCGTGCCGCGGCCGATGGCGTAGTAGGTGAACCCGTGGGCCGCCATCGTCTTCTCATCGTAGATGTTCCTCCCATCGAAGATGACCGCCCCCGCCAGCAGCTTCTTCATCACGTCGAAGTCGGGCGTGCGGAACTCCGGCCACTCGGTCACGATCACCAGCCCGTCGGCCCCTTCCACCGCCCCGTACGGGCGATCGCAGTACGTCACGCGGTCGCCGTAGATGTGCTTCACATTCGCCATTGCCTCCGGGTCGTGCGCCCGCACCTTCGCCCCGGCCGCCAGCAGCGCGTCGATGAGCACCAGGGCCGGCGCCTCGCGGATGTCGTCGGTGCGGGGCTTGAACGCCAGCCCCCACACGGCGAGCGTCTTGCCGGCCAACTCACCCTTGAAGTGCGCGTGAATTTTGGCGAACAGCACCTGCTTCTGCGCCTCGTTCACGTCGTCCACCGACTGCATCATCCGCATCGGCTGGCCCACCTTGCGGCCCATGCCCAGGATCGCGCGGATGTCCTTCGGGAAGCAACTGCCCCCGTAACCCGGCCCCGGAAACAGGAACTGGAAGCCGATCCGCTGATCGTGCCCGATGCCCCGCCGCACGTCGTTCACGTCCGCCCCGAGCTTGTCGCACAGGTTGGCCATCTCGTTGATGAAACTGATCTTGGTGGCGAGCATGGCGTTCGCCGCGTACTTGGTCATCTCCGCGGATTCCGGCGTCATCACCAGGAACGGCCGCTCGGTGCGGAGGAACGGGGCGTACAACTGCCGCAGCGCCTCGCCCGCCTCCGCGTTCCGCACGCCCACCACCACGCGGTCTGGCTTCATGAAGTCGTCGATGGCCGCCCCTTCCTTCAGGAACTCGGGGTTGCTGGCCACGTCGATGTGCGGGCACCCGTTCGCGGCCAAGATCTCGGCCACCCGTGCGTTCGTGCCGACCGGCACGGTCGATTTGGTGACGACCACCCGAATCCCCGGCGGGCCGACCGGTTCGCCCTTCAGGGCGAGGGCGATGGCTTTCGCCACCGCCCACACCGCGCTCAGGTCGGCGTCCCCGGCGTCGGACTGTGGGGTGCCGACGGCGATGAAGATGAGCCGGGCGGCCTTCACCGCCGAGACCAGATCGGTGGTGAACGTCAGCCGCCCGTCCTTGCGGTTCTTCGCCACCAGTTCGGCCAGCCCCGGCTCATAGATGGGCATGCCGCCGGCGTTCAGTGTCTCCACCTTCGCCGGGTTGTTGTCGATGCACACGACGTCGTTGCCGCTCTCGGCCAGACAGGTGCCCGTGACCAGCCCGACGTACCCGGTGCCGACGACTGCAACTTTCATGGGGTGACTCATTCGTATGCGAACCGGCGGACACGCCTCCCACGCCCTGCCCTGTTAGCCCGACGCGCGAGCGAGGGGCCAACCGCCGTCACCGGAAATCAGGGGGCGACGGACGGCAACTCGCTCATTCCACCACGTACAGAC
>JANNDF010000831.1:0-1380 GCA_031387445.1 Planctomycetia bacterium | reverse complement strand
GGTGGTGGTTAGCCGCGTGCCAACGCCGAGCGCGCTCGGCGTTGCCTCGCGGCTAACCAACCTGGAACAATCCTTCGCCACCCTCCTCGCCGACCGCATTCAGGTGAAGTCGCCCGCCAATCAGCCCGGCGTACTGGTGTTCAACCCGTGCAACTTCACCCGCCGCGTGGCGCTCGAGTTGTCCGACTTCGGCGGGCCGATCCCGGTCGAAGGGCCGGTGAAGGCGGTCGAGTTCGCCGACGGCCTCGCCCGGCTGGTGGTGGAGGTGCCGTCGCTCGGGTACACCTGGATTCCCAGGGGGAATGCGAACAACCCGCCGCCGAAGCCGCGGATCAAGACGGCCGAGAACGGGCTGGTGCGGAACGAGTTTCTGGAAGCCGACTTCGACCCGGCCACCGGCAGCATCCGGGCCGTGCGGGACTTGCGCTCCCGCACCAACCGTATGGGCATGCAGTTGGTGTTTAACCCCGGCAGCAAGACGAAGCCGAAGAACATCGCCGTGACGAACGCCGGCACCGCGATGGGTGAGGTGACGTGCGACGGGGAGATCGTGGACGAACACGACAAGACGCTGTGCAAGTTCCGCCAGCGGTTGCGGGCGTGGGTCGGGCGGCCGGTGCTGGAAATTCGCCTCGAACTCGACCCCGTTCACCAGCCGACCGGCTACCCGTGGCACGCCTACTACGGCGCCCGGTTCGCGTGGCGCGACCCGCGGGCGGTGGTGTACCGCGGCAGCAACGGCTCGAACGACCGCAGCACCTACACCCGCCCGGTGAGTGCGGACTACCTGGAACTGCGGATCGGCGGCGAGCGGACGTTCGTGTTCACCGGCGGGTTGCCGTATATCCAGAAGCACGGCGACCGCATGGCGGACGTGATCCTGATTCCCGAAGGCGAGCAGGGCCGCACGTTCGACCTGATCGTGGCGATGGACCGCGAGTACCCGATGCCGACCGCCGCCGGGTGGGTGGCGCCGAGTCCGGTGGTGTTCACCAGCAAAGGCCCGCCGCACATCGGCCCGACGGCGTGGCTGGCCCACGTCGATTTGCCGAGCGTGCTGATGACCGGCCTGCGGCCGGTGTCGCCCGGCGAGGGGATGAACCGGGCGGTGGCCATGCGGCTGATGGAGACCGCCGGGTTCGCCGGCTCGACGGCGATCAAGTTCGCCCGTGACCCGAACCGCGCCAGCCCACTCAGTGGCGACGACCGTCCCGGCACCGACATGGACGTGACAGGCGGGAGCGTGTCGGTCGATTTCTCCGCGAGCGAGACGTTCCGCATCAAAGCAGAGTGGCAGTAATTCCCCTCTCCCCGTGAGGGAGAGGGGTTAGGGGTGAGGGGTTGTTTTCTAACCCGTCCCCCGCACCCCCACCCCCACAA
>JANNDF010000828.1:0-1863 GCA_031387445.1 Planctomycetia bacterium | reverse complement strand
GGAACAGCAGGATGAGCTGTAGCGGGTAGTAGGAGGTCTTCGGCCCGGGGGTGGTGTTCGCGACCCCCCACCCGCCGGAACCTGCGGTTCCGACGACCTCCCCCCCTGTGGGGGAGGTCGGTTGCGAAGCAACCGGGTGGGGGGTGGTTGGCGGCATCCCCACCTCGCCGAGGACGTGATACCCCTTCGCGTTCAGCAGTTCGCCGACCCGCTTCGCGGAGATGTCGTCCCCCTCCACCGTCAGCAGCTTGTCGGGCGTGGTCACGTCGGCGGACCAGCTTTTCACCCCCGGTTCGGCGTCGAACAGTGGGCGGATGGAAGCGACGCACGCCCCACAGCGGAGGTCGGTTTTCACGCGGATGGTGGTCATGGTGGCATTCTACCCCCAGGGCTTGCGCCCTGGGCTATTGGCTGTCGTCCCTTCGGGACTTCAACCCGCTTGGCGGATACACTAGCCCCATCCGAACCATCCTCCCGCGAACCGCCATGACCATTCCCGGCCAGCTCACCCCGTCGCCCCGCTTGCTCCTCGGCCCAGGCCCGTCGGACGCCCACCCGCGGGTGCTGACGGCCATGACCACCCCGCTGCTCGGGCACCTCGACCCGCAGTTCCTGGAGATCATGGCCGAGACGGCCGACATGCTGCGGCAGGTGTTCGTGACGAAGAACCGGCTGACGATCCCCATTTCGGCCACCGGCACGGCGGGCATGGAGACGTGCCTGGTGAACCTGATCGAGCCGGGCGACAAGGTGGTGGTCGGCACCATCGGGTACTTCGGCAACCGAATGGTGGAGATCGCCGAGCGGTGCCGGGCCGAGTTGACCGTGCTGAAGGCCGAGTGGGGGCAGGTGATCGACTTGAACGTGCTGCGGGAGACGCTGAAGACGGTGCGGCCGAAGGTGCTCGGTATCGTTCACGCCGAGACGAGCACCGGGGCGCTGCAAGACCTGGAGGCGGTGGGCAAGCTGTGCCGCGAGTTCGACGTGCTGCTGGTGGCCGACTGCGTGACCAGCCTCGGCTGCACCCCGCTGAAGGTGGACGAGTGGCACGTGGACGCCACGTTCAGTTGCACGCAGAAGGGGCTGGGCTGCCCGCCGGGGCTGTCGCCGGTGTCGTTCTCGGATCGTGCGGTGGCGGCGCTGAAGGCCCGCAAGACGAAGGTGCAGAGCTGGTACTTCGACCTGAGCCTGATCGAGAGCTACTGGGGCGGCGACCGGGCGTACCACCACACCGGGCCGATCAGCATGGTGTACGCCCTGCGGGAAGGGCTTCGCATCGTGCTGGAGGAAGGGCTGGAGGCCCGCTGGGCGCGGCACCAGAAGAACCACCTGGCGCTGAAGGCCGGTCTGGAAGCGGTGGGGTTCAAGTACACCGCGAACCCAGCGAACCAACTGCCGCAACTGAACGCCGTGCGCATCCCCGACGGCGTCGATGACCTGGCCGCCCGCAAGCGGATGTTGAACGACTTCGGCATCGAGATCGGCGGCGGGCTGGGCGACTTCAAGGGGAAGGCGTGGCGGATCGGGCTGATGGGGGTGAACAGCAAGCCGAGCAGCGTGTTCCTGGTGCTGGCCGCGCTGGAGACGGTGCTGCACGGGGCCGGTGTGAAGATCACGCCCGGCGCGGGCGTCGCCGCCGCGGAGAAGGTGTATTCGGCAGCATGATGTGTAGGTCGTGGTCGAACGACCGCGGAGCGGGAGTGAGGCCCGACAGCCAATCGCCTCGAACCACCCTGCGAGCCGGGTGGGGGGGGGGCCGGCGGCCAAGGGGAGACCGGGGGGCGCGCGACCCGGGGGCCCCAGGGGGGGGGGGGGGCACCGGGCCGGGCGGGCCGGCGCGGACACAACCCAAACAAACCCGGG
>JANNDF010000789.1:0-16812 GCA_031387445.1 Planctomycetia bacterium | reverse complement strand
CTCCTCACGTTCCTCACCTGTCAGCGAGCGAAGCGGATCCTTCCGGCGGCGGGACACGGCAACTCCTGGTGGGGTGGGTTACCACCTAAGGGTAGCTGAGAGGCTGGTTATGACTACGGGCGAGGCAAGTGACCCACTAGTCAAGAAACTCGCCGGTGCGTTGGACGCCGACGAGACGGAGTTGCTGCTGCTGGCGAAGAAGGTGCCGCCGCTGATCCGCGACCGGGTGCTGCAACGCCCGGACGACTTCTGCAAGCTCGCTGCCCTGGACGACGCCGGTCTGGACGAGGTGATCCGTCAAGTTGACCGCCGGAAGAGGGCGAGGGCTTGAGTCATGCCCGGTATCCCTCTCTTTTGCCGGTCCAGGCCGGAACTAGAATGATCGACTGGCACGCACAACCCGCGAAGAAGAGGCCGAAAACCGCGCAAAGAATGGCGCAAAGAATGACCGGAAACGGGTGGAAAACGTGGAAGCGGCGGAAGGGGTGGAAGCCGAAAACCGCTGAAAAACAAGGAGAAAACGCAAATGGTTAGGATCGGATTGGTAGGGATAGGGTTCATGGGCTACATCCACTACCTCGCCGCCCGGAAGGTGAGCGGGGCGAAGGTGGCGGCGGTGTGCAGCCGCGACCCGGTGAAGTTGTCCGGCGACTGGCGGGGCATCCGCGGCAACTTCGGCCCGCCGGGGCAGCAGATGGACCTGAGCGGGGTGAAGACGTACGCCAAGTTCGACGACATGCTCGCCGACCCCGACCTCGACCTCATCGACATCTGCACCGTCACCGACCAGCACGCGCCGATGGCGATCGCCGCGCTCAAGGCCGGCAAGCACGTGCTGGTCGAAAAGGCCATTGCCCTGACGGCCGACGACGCCGACACGATGGTGGACGCGGCGAAGGTGGCCGGCAAGCTGCTGATGGTCGCCCACGTCCTGCCGTTCTTCCCGGAGTTCGCGTTCGCCCACGAAGCGGTACGGAGCGCGAGGTACGGCAAGCTCCTCGGCGGGCACCTCACCCGCGTGATCGCCAAACCCGACTGGAGTGCCGCCATCGGTGACGCCGACGCCACCGGCGGGCCGGCGGTCGATCTGCACATCCACGACACGCACTTCGTCGGGGTACTCGCCGGCATGCCGAAGGCGGTGACCGCGAGCGGCATCGTGAACGGCGGCGCCGTGGACTACCTGACCACCAATTACGTTTACGGCCCTGGCGGGCCGGCGCTGTCGTGCAGCAGTGGGGCGGTGGCGACGAAGGGCCGGCAGTTCGTCCACGGGTACGAGCTGTTTTTTGAAACGGCCACCCTGTCGTACAGCAGCGGCGGCACGCCGTTGACGGTGTTCAAGGCCGACGGCACCAGCGAGCAGCCGAAACTCGGCGACGGCGACCCGATCGCGGCGTTCACCACGGAGATTCAGACGGCGGCGGACGCGGTGAAGAGCGGCCAGATGCCGGCGCTGCTGTCGGGCCAACTGGCCCGCGACGCACTCGTGCTCTGCTTCAAGGAAATCGAGGCGGTGAAGACCGGGGCGGTGGTGGCGGTCTAACTGACCCTTGCCGCCGTCGCTTCACCTTTGATGACGGCCACGTCCTGCCGCGGCGGGGAGCCGAACATCCGCCGGTACTCGCGGCTGAACTGCGACGGGCTTTCGTACCCCACCCGGAACCCGGCCTCGGCCGCGTCGATCCCCTCGCCTAGCATCAGCCGCCGGGCCTCATGGAGCCGGAGCCGCTTCTGATACTGGATCGGGCTGAGGCCGGTCACGGTCTTGAAGTGGTGGTGGAAACCCGACAGGCTCATCCGCGCCTGCCGGGCGAGCGACTCGACCCGGAAGGTCTCCGCGAAGTGCTCCTTCAGCCACCGAATCGCGCGGACGACCCGCTGGGCCAGTGCGTCCGTCGCGGCGACCTGCCGGAGCCGCGAACCGTGCGGGCCGGTGAGCACCCGGTAAGTAATCTCCCGAAGCACCAGCGGGGCGAGCGGCTGGATGTCCGGCGGGGCATCGAGCAGGGCGACCAGGCGGGAAATGGCGTCGAGCAGCGGCCCGGCCGGTGTCACGCCCAGCCCCCGCTCGGGCGGGCCGGGCGGCGGGGCGGTCGCGCCATCGGCCAGGAACTCGCCGACCACCACGGGATCGATCAGGACGCCGACCACGAGGCACGGGCGGGCGGACGACGCCCCCACCACCCGGCTGACGACGGGGAGCTCGACCGACACCACGAGCGAGTGGGCGGGGTCGTAGCGGTACGCCCGGCCACCGAGGAGAACCTCCTTCGCCCCCTGTGCGACGACGCACAAGCACGGCTGGTACACCGCGGCGTGGTGCTCGGTCGGTGACGAGGCCCGGTAGAGCGCCAGACCGGGAATCGGTGTCAGGTGCAGACCGTCCGCCGGGGTGTGCCGCGTGACCGCGGCCACCAGTCGGGGTAGCTCGTTCGTTGACATGTCCGCCCTCTGAGCCGGCCGGCGTTTGCACCGACAGTCTACCCGCGGCGGGGGTGCGTGTTCACGGGCGTTCCCGCAGGATCTGGATGATTGGGCAAGGATTCTAGATGATCGGGTTACTGGTTGTCGGTGAGCGGGATTACCATTCCCTCACCGGATGGCACCCGTTCCCGGGGACCGCACGTTCTTCCCGTCCGGGAGAGGGCATGGCGATGAACCGCTCTGTGTTGTGTCTCGCACTCACCCTGCCAGGCGTCACCGCCGTCGCCGCCGACTGGCCGCAGTGGCAGGGGCCGGACCGGAACGCCGTCTCGAAGGAGACTGGGCTGCTGAAGGAGTGGCCGAAGGACGGGCCGCCGCTCGCGTGGTCAGCCAAGAAGCTCGGCGGTGGCGACAGCGCCCCGTCGGTCGCCGGCGGGAAGCTGTTCGGCATGAGCAACCGCGGGGACGACGAAGTGGTCTGGGCGCTGGACGAGAAGGACGGCAAGGAGCTGTGGGTGACGAAGATCGGGCCGGCCGTCGTCCAGCGGGTGCCGCAATCGAAGGAGGGGCCGGGCGGCACACCGACGGTCGACGGCGACAAGGTGTACGCCCTCGGCGTGGGCGGCGAACTGGTCTGCCTGAACGTGAAGGACGGCAAGCCCGTCTGGCAGGTCAACTTCGTGAAAGACTTCTCGGGGGTGCCCCCGATGTGGAACTACCGCGAGTCGCCGCTGATCGACGGGGACAAACTCATCTGCACCCCCGGCGGCCCGGAGGCCACCCTGGCGGCCCTCGACAAAAAGACCGGCAAGACGCTGTGGAAGACGAAGGTGACGGCCGGCGGTGGCGGCGGTGGCCATCCCGGTCGGCCCGGTGGTCGCCCCGGCTTCGGCGGCGGTGGGAGCGCCGCCTACTCGTCCCCGATCGCCATCGACTTCGACGGCAAGCGGCAGTACGTGCAGCTCGCCGCCAAAACACTCGTCGGGGTGGCGGCCGACGACGGCAAGGTGCTCTGGACCTACGACAAGCCGGCGAACGGCATGGGCATCAACTGCTCGACCCCGTTCCACGCCGACGGCCAGGTGTTCGCCGCCTCCGCCTACGGCGCCGGCGGCGGGCTGGTGAAGCTGAGCAAGGACGGGAAGGACGGGGTGAAGGCGGAGGAGGTGTACTTCACCAAGAAGATGGAGAACCACCACGGCGGCATGATCCTGCACGACGGCTGCCTGTACGGGGCGAACGGTGGCAACAACGGCGGGTACCTCATTTGCCTCGACTTCAAGACCGGCAACGTGAACTGGGACGCACGGGATGCGGATGAGCGGGAGAAGCGGGTGGAGAAGGGGGCGATCGCGATGGCCGACGGCCGGCTGTACTACCGCACCGAGAAGGGCACCGTGCTGCTCATCGAGCCGAGTGCGAAGGGGTACGTCGAGAAGGGGCGATTCGAGCAGCCCGACCGCACCAGGGTGCCGGCCTGGGCGCACCCGGTCATCGCCAACGGGAAGCTGTACATCCGCGACCAGGATGTGCTCTACTGCTACGACGTAAAAACGAAGAAGTGAGCGGTCCCGGCCGTGGGGTCCATCAATCACCCATCTTGCCTCGCCGTCACACTCGGCAAAATCATTCGACCCGGAAGAATAGGTTTCCTCGATTCGACCGGGCAATCTGGCCGATCTTCACAGGCAGACGAACCCTCGTCGGCCTGGGAGGTCGGGCATGTTGGCGAAGAAACTGTTGTTGCTCGGCGGGGTGGCGGTCGCGCTCGGTGCGGTCGGCTGCATTCGTAACTGCACCACTTCCCCGCACGACTGCCTGCGGCCCATCGAGGACGTGCAGGTGATCGCCCCGGCGCGGGCGAAGGTGTACGTGTTCCTGATGAACGGGTCCGACGTGTTCGACGTGGGCCACCTGAAGGAACTGGAGTGCAGCATCCACCAGGCCGGGTTCCCGAAAGTGTACTACGCCCAGCAGTTGGATCAGGAGTGGTACTACAAGGAACTGCACCGCCTGCGGCGCGACGACCCGGACAACCGTTTCGTGCTGGTCGGCCAGGGCACCGCCGCCGGCCAGTTGCAACAGCTCGTCTGCCGTGTGACGACCGACGGCATCCCGCTGGACGCGGTGGTGTACCTCGATCCGGTCGGCGAGTCGCGCGAGGACGCCGAGGACGCGAGCTACCCCACGACTGTGTTGCGGTCGCGGCTGTGGCCCGAATCGCCCCGCCTGTCCACCGCGTACTCGCTCACGATTCCGGAAGTCGGCCACGCCCACCTGCCGAATCACCCGGCCGCCGTGGAGCAGGTGTTGGGCATCCTCATGGACTCCGCCCGCCGGGTGCCCATCGTACATAAACCCATCGACTGTATACCGTTAACCGACGAGCCGAAGCCGATCCCCCGCCCCCACGAGCCGAAACAGGTGCCCCCGTATCCGTCCAATTGGAACGCGCTCTGTCCGAATTCTGGGCAGAGATGAGAGCGGACTCATCAATTCTGATTGCCGGCCACTTGTGTCTAGCACAGTGCCCGCGTAAAGTTCATTTACCGAGCGGCGGAAACTTCGCTCGACGCCGAGAGCGTAGAGATGGCGGGGCTGAGTGGGCGACAGCACCCGACACTACGCTCTCGGTTTTTTTGCGCGCCGACTCCCGCGACTTTCAACTCGTTTCACTTCTGCGGTACGAACTCCCATACCCGCACACCGCCGAATGAGTAGGACTCGCCGAGGCGATACCCCGCGGGCAGAGGCTCAGGCGGGATTGGCGGCAGCAGGTCGGCGGTCACCCCTTCTTGCATCATGTACCAGATCCGCGGCGGACGGGGTGAGCCTTCCCAGCGGGCGATCCAGTCGGTCCAGGTCACTTTCGGCTGGTCCGGGTTGTGTTCCACCCGCACCAGGTACGGGTCCACCGAGCGGAAGTAGTAGCCGTACTCCCAGTGGTTAGCATCGACCGGCTCGTTCTCCGCCCTGTGGGCCAACACGAATTCGGCCGCCCGGTCGCACTCGGCCCGCGGCCACGGGGTGACCACCCGCCAGGCGGAGTGCCCGGCGGGGATGAGCAGCACCGGCAGCCACAACAGTAGGAACGCCCACCGCCACACGCGGGACGGCCGCACCCACTCCCAGAACTGCCGCAAGCCGACGCCGGCGAGCAGCGCCAGCCCTGGGGTGAGGAAGGCCGTGGTGCGTGCCGCCTGAAACGGGTATTTTTGCAGGCACGCGGCGACGAACACCAACCCCATCGGCAACAGGGTGGTGCAAACCGCCCCCCAGCCGTCAGGCTTGCGGAGGAGCACCCACACCCCCACCACCGCCGGCACCAGCAGCGGCCAGCCGTAGGGTTGGAAGGCGTACCGCACCACGTCGAAGGTGTTGGCCACTGCCCACACCGGCACCGACGCCGGGCGATTCCAGTCGGCGAAGCTGCCCGACTCGGCCGACCAGCAGGCGTCCATCGGGCCGGTGCGCTGCGCTTTCACCGGGCCGACCACGAGCAGGGCGAATGAGACCCCGACCGCCAGGGCGAACGCGGCGAAGGCCGCCTTTCCTTTCCAGTCGGCGCGCCACGCGGCCGGCAGCCACGCCACCAGCACCCCGCCGCACACGAAGCACGCCGGGAACGAGGTCCAGATGCACACCGGTGCGACCGCCGCCGCGACCAGACACCGCGCCCACACGGGCCGGCGGTCGGTGGCGACCACGGCCCAGATCGCGGCGGCCGCGACGCACACGTCGAGCGAGTACCATTTCGCCTCGCACGCATGAAACAGCAGCCGATCCGACACCGCCACCAGCCCGGCGGTGACGGCCGCCCACACCGGCGGGAGCATCCGGCGTGCGGCGAACGCGGTGAACACGACCGCCGCACACGCGGCCAGGAACGACGGCAACCGCAGGGCGTACTCGCCGTCGCCCAGCACGGCCGCCACCGCCTTTTCGAGCAGCAGGAACAGCGGGGGAGAGGCCTCGTCGTGCAGCAGTGGGCCGAACGACTCCGCCACCGGCAGGCGGATGACGTTCATCAGGAGCGCGGCCTCATCGTGCCACACCGCCGGCCCACGAGCGTAGTGGTACCCGCGGAGCAGCAGTCCGAGGGCCACCGCCACCCAGATCAGCCAGCTTGCCCTGGTCCGTTCCATACCGGCGGTATTATCAACGTGTGGTGGCGGTGTCACCGGCATTCTGGGTGAACCCCGGCGTCATGCCGGGGGTGACACTGGCAACCACCCCCGGCATGACTGCCGGGGTTCACCACAACAGTGACCATGAAACTCAAGCAGACCCCGGCCGACTTCCAGGTGGAAGAACTGACCGACGCGACACCACACGGCGACGGGCCGTTCGCCTTCTACCGCCTGCACAAGGTGGGGTGGACGACGCCGGACGCCCTCCAGGCCATCGCCCGACGGTGGGACCTGCACTTCAACCAGTTCGGCTACGGCGGGTTGAAGGACCGGCACGCCGACACCACGCAGTACCTCACCATCCTGCACGGCCCCCAACGGAACCTGACCCACGAGCGGATCGAGTTGACGTTTCTCGGCCGGCGGTTCGAGCCGTACTCGTCGCGGGAAGTCACCGCCAACCGCTTCGCCGTGACGGTGCGGGCTTTGACCGAGGCGGACGAAGCGCATTTGCAAGCGATGAGCACCGAAGTGGCGGCGTGCGGGGTGCCGAACTACTTCGACGACCAGCGGTTCGGCTCCGTCACGGCCGACGGGCGGTTCGTGGCGAAGGAGATGGTGGCGGCACGGTTCGAGGAGGCGCTGAAACTGGCCCTGGCGTCGGAGTACGAGTTCGACAAGGCCGAGCAGAAGGAGGAGAAGGAGATCCTGCGTGCGCACTGGAACGACTGGCCGACGTGCAAGGCGAAGCTGCCGAAGGGTCACGCCCGCAGCCTCGTGACCTACCTGTGCGACCACCCGACCGGTTTCAAAGGGGCGGTCGCCCGCCTGCGGCCGGAACTGCAAGGGCTATACCTGTCGGCGTACCAGAGCGAACTGTGGAACCGGATGCTCACCAAGTGGCTGACGGCGAATTTTCCGGCCGACGCACTCGGAGCGGTTCACCAGCACCGCGGGCCGCTCCCGGTGCCAGTTCGCGTGCCGACAGATGTGGCGGAGAAATGGAACCGCCTGCTGCTGCCATTGCCCTCACCGCGGTTGAAGCCCGATCCAACTGCCGACTGGCTGCCGCACCTGGACGCGGTGTTGGCCGAAGAGCAGGTCACGCTGAAGGGGCTGAAGGTGCCGGGCATGGACAAGCCGTTCTTCTCCAAGGGCGAGCGGTTCGCGTGCCTACGACCGAGTGGTATGACCGCCGAACCGGGGGCCGACGAACTGAACCGCGGGAAGCGCAAGGTGACGCTGCGGTTCGACCTGCCCCGCGGGGCGTATGCCACGATGATCGTGAAGCGGCTGACGGGGGAAGGGTGAACAAGACCCCTCACCCGCCGGCGTCACTGCGCTCCGCTCGGCGACCTCTCCCCAGCGGGGAGAGGTGTGGGTTGTTGGCTCATTGACAACGGCGGAGAACACATCAGGCCCACCTCTCCCCGCTGGGGAGAGGTCGCACATCTTGCAAAGCAAGATGTGCGGGTGAGGGGTGCTTCACCCACTCGATTCACCCGCCGATCGACGCATACGCGGCGGCCAGCACCGCCGCCGACTTCGCCAACCCCGCCCGCTCGTCGTCGGTCATCTGCGGGTCGAACACCTGCGTCGCCCCGCCCGCCGACACCACCGCCGGCAGCGACAGCGCCACCCCTTTCAGGCTCGGCTGCACGCGGCTGACCGTCAGCACTTGGTGTTGATCTCGCAGCACCGCCTTCAGCACCGCCGACGTACACAGCCCGATGGCGTGGTTCGTCGCCCCTTTGCGTTTGATGATCTCGTACGCCGCGGTCCGCACCTCCGCCGCGAGTGCCGGTTCACGCTCTGCCGTCCACCCCGGATAGCCCCGCAACGGCACCCCGCCGACGGTCGCCGAACTCCACAGCACCACTTCCGAATCGCCGTGCTCGCCCACGACCATCGCGTGAACCGAGTTCGGCGACAGCCCCAACTCGCGGCCGAGCACCTGCCGCAGCCGGGCGGTGTCGAGTACGGTGCCGGTGCCGAGCACCCGTTCCGGCGGCAGCCCGCTCGATTCGGCGATCACCCGCGTGATGACATCCACCGGGTTCGACACCGTAATCACCACCCCTCGATACCCGCGGAGTTTCTCGCCGAACGTCCGGGCGATGGCGGCGTTGTCGCGAAGCAGGTCGAGGCGAGATTCGTTCGGCTTCCCGCCGCGGCCGGCGGCGATGACCACCGCGTCGGTGCCCAGCATGTCTTCGACGGCGTCCACCGCCCGCACGTCGGCGGTCGGGTAGAAGCTCCCGCCGTGGCTCAGGTCGAGGGCTTCCCCCTCGGCCAGCCCCGGCCGGGCGTCGAGTAAGAGGACTTCTTCGGCGATGCCGGCGTGCAGGGTGGAGATGGCGACGCTCGCCCCCACCCACCCGATGCCGACGACGCCGACGGATCGCTTGGACATGACCGGTTCCAGTAGGGTGGCTGACTCTCTCCGAGAGTCGGGTCCGAGTCGCTCTCGGAGAGAGCGACCCACCCTGACTTAGGCCGCCACCCGAATCCGCACCGGGCCGAACACGCCGTCAGCCGCCGGGGCGGAACTGGCGGCCAGGCTGTTCAGCTCCCGCTGGGCCTGCTCGAGCACCATCGCCACGATGCTGTCGGCACCGAGCTGGCGGGAAAGACTGCCGACCGCCTCGGCCGCCCACCGCGCCTCGATCGGGTCGACGGCCGGGGACTCGGACGCGGTGGCGCGGGTGACAGGTTGAGTACGAACGCGCATGACCCAGAACCTCCTTGTTCGGGTGAAGCCGAGATTATCAGGGGGCGAAACGGGCGAGGCAAGAGCGATTATGTGTTCTGCTCGCTCCGCGAGCGGGTTCAGAAAGACCGCTCGCGGAGCGAGCAGAACACATCACTTGCTGCGAACGTCCGTCGCCACGATCACCGGATCACCCCGCAGGCTGTCCGGCTTGATTTCGTTGCCCGTCACTTCCACCCACTTCCCCGCGTAGCGGTCCAGGTCGGCCCCGCCGGAGATGACGTAATGCCGGATCACCCGCTTCTCGTCGGCCAGCAGGTAAATCGTCCACTTGCCATCGAGCTTGGCGTTCGCCGCGTGCAGGGTGCCTTCCACCGTGCGGCCGCCCTTCTCCGCCTTCGGCGGATCGGCCTTCACCACCGGTCCGGCTTCCGGCGGACGCCACGCCGACCCGCCGCCCCCGGCGCTGCCGAGCGCGTTGTAGATGCGGTCGTAGCACAGGTTGGCCAGTTCCAAATCCTGCCCGGCCCCCTCGCGACTGACCTCCTGGGCCAGTTTCGTGTACAGTTCGCGGGCCTGTTTGGTCTCGCCCGCCCCGCGGGCCTTCTCCGCCTCCCGCCAGAGCGGGTAGTTGTTCGGCCAGTCGGCCGGCTTGGTGGCTTGCGGGTTGGTCGGGAACTGCGGGCGTTCGCCGCCGCCCGGCACGCTCAGGGTGAAGTCGCCTTTGCCCCCCGAGGAAGTCTGCCCCGGTTCGGGCGTCGTGCCCGGCAGCGGCTTGCTGGTGGTGCCACCGGCCTTCACCACGAACGACGCCCCCGGCGCCGCCCCCACCCACTCGACCGCATCCCGCCGCACGTACCGCACGTCGTCCTTCGGCGCGATGATCGGGTACCAGTTCGCTTCCAGTTCGTCGCCGTCCGCCTTCACCTTCACCCGCGGGCCGACCACCTGCACGATGGTCCCTTTCGGCAGCTTGGTCTTCTGCACGCCGAGCGGCTTGGAGTCGCCCACCGCCCCCGGCCGGATGCTCGCCCCGTCGTCCGGCGTCACCACCGCGTTGAACGGCGGGGAAATCTTGCCGTCGCTCCCCGGCTTGCCCTGCGGTTCCACCAGCGTCCACGGGATCCAACTGATCGCCCCCTGCGGCGGCTGAATGGCCAGCCAGTCGTTCCCCTCGGCCGACAGCACCGTGACCTTGTTGCCCATTTCCAGCTTGCCGGTTTCCGGGCTGAACTCGCCGGCCGTCCCGCGCAGCGTGGCGGCGTTCACCTTCACCCGTGCCAGTGCGGGGAAAGTCTGTGCGACGGCCGACCCGCCGAGTGCGGCGAGGGCAAGCACGAGCAGCGGCGTGCGAACGACGGGCGGCATCGGATCGCCCTCCGCGGGCGGGTGGAAACAACGGGATACGGCCGGATGAACGCGGACGTATACCCGCGGCGGAGGGGGGGTCAAGGCGAAGTGAATACGGTCGGCGGTGGTTAGCGACGGGTGGACATGGTGGTGGCTTTCGGCGCCGTGGGGTAGCTGCTGTAGTACGACGTGGTGGGCGAGTACGCCGCACTGCCGACGGGCACGAACCAGTTGAACACCAGGAAGCCGGCGGCCAGCACCTGCAACCCCGTGAGGATGAGGAGCAGCGGCACCGGCGAGCGGATGGGCAGGTCCGTCTTCCACTCCTCCGGCTCGTGGTCGGCGTCCAGTCGGCTGCGGGTGCGGGGGGCGGCGGGGCGGCGGGACGGGCGGTCGTCGCGGTCGGGGTCGGCGCCGTCCCGCGCTTCGGCCGCGGGCTGTTGTTCTTCGTCCTCGGCGAACTCCACCCGGAACTCGCCCTTGCAGTCGCGGCAGGTGATCAGCCCGCCGACCCGCGAGTCGGCGATGCTGAACGTGAAGTCGCACTCGGGGCAGGTGACGCGGACGGTCGGCACGGTCGGCCTCCGGGAGACGAAATGATTGTAGGTGCCGCCTGCCGGGCGGCATGAGTGGCGAGTGCCGCCCGGCAGGCGGCACCTACACGGTCGCGGCCACCGCGTTCACCTTCGCCTCGGTGACGGTGAACGCCGCCGTCACCTCCGCCGGCACACGCCCCCGCATGGCGTCCAGGTACTCCCGCGACCGCCGTACCTGCTTCGCCCGCCCCTCGGCCGTCAGGTTCTTGGAGTCGGTCATGTTGTCGTAGATGTCGGCCAGCTTGCACGCGGCCACCTGCCACGGGGCGGCAGTCAGGCAGGCCAGGTACGCCTTCTCCCGCTCGCCCTCGACCGCCCGCATGTCTTTGGTCAGGGCCGCCGTCCAGTCGGCCACGTCCGGGCCGAACCGTTCGAGCACGTCGTCGTAGTCGGTGGTGGTGTCTTCGATGGTGTCGTGCAGGACGGCCGCGGCCAGCACCTTCGGGTCGTCGATGCCGAACACGTGCCGCACCACCAGACACACCCGGAACACGTGCGAGACGTAGGGCGTTTCCTTGTCTTTCCGCAACTGGTGGCGGTGGGCGCGGGCGGCGAAGGAGACGGCTTCGAGCAGCAGTTCGGTCGGGTCGGGCATGGGGCACCGAATGGCGTGTGGGGTCTACCCCGTATGTTAACCACTCCCCCGCGGGTTGCCGCCATGTCCGACATCGTCCGCTTCTCGGTGTCGCTCGAAGCCGACCTGCTGGTCGCGTTCGACGAGTACTGCGAGAGCGGCAAGTTCGCCACCCGAAGCGAGGCCATCCGCCAACTGCTCCGCGAGCGGCTGACGCACGCCGCCTGGGCCGACGCCGCTGAAGACGTGGCCGCCAGCCTGACGCTGGTGTACGACCACCACCGGGCGAAGCTGACCGACAAGATGATCGACATCCAGCACCGGCACGCCGACCGGGTGGTGTCGAGCATGCACGTCCACCTGACGCACGACCTGTGCATGGAACTGATCGCCCTTCGCGGCCCGGCCGCCGAGTTGCAGGAGTTGGCCGCCGAGTTGACCGGGCTGAAGGGCATCTCCCAGGCACAACTCGTCATCGCCCGCGCCGGCGACCACACGCACGGCCACGGGCACGAGCACCCGCACCGGCACCCGCACTGACCCCGGACCCACCACCATGGCCAAGTGCGATCAGGGTTACCCGTGCCAGATCTGCGGCGGGGACGTGGAGGACGTCACCGAGTCCGAGTTGTACCTGCGATTCGTGCTCGGCGAGGTGCCGCTCGAACGTCTTCACCTTCAGATCGAGTGTCACATCCGCTGTCGGCCGGTGGTCGCCCAGTATATAGTGGACCCTGCTTTCCCCCCGGTGCCGTGCGACGGCCCGTTCGACAAGCGGACCCTCGACCCGGCCTTCGTGCAATCGGAAGAAGCCCGCGTCACCCGCGGGTGGAAGCGGCTCCAGGCCATCCCGACGCTCGGCCTGTCCATCCCCGAGTACCCGTTGAGCGTCACCCCGGAGGTGTCTTCATGAACGTACTTCTTCTGGCCGCGCTGGCCCTCGGAGCCGACGAACCCGGCCCGAAGGTGGGCACCGCCGTGCCCAAGCTGACGGCCCTGGTGGTGACCGACAAGGTGGCCGAGAAGGAGACTGATCTGGCCGGCGAGCGGAAGGACGCGCCGACCGTGTACGTGTTCGTGAACGCCGACCATTTCAAGGACACGAACATCCCGTTCGGTCGCCCGGCGTTTCGGTTCATCAAGACGCTGGACGAGAAGATCGGGGACGTGACCGACGCCAAGGTGGTGGCCGTGTGGGTGGGCGGGGACGCCGACAAGAACAAGGAGTACGTGCCGAAGATCGACAAGTATTACGGCAACACGGTGCGGGGGGTGTCGTCGGCCGACGCCAACGGACCGAAGGACTGGGGGCTGACGAGCACGAGCATGGTGACGGTGGTGCTGGCCAACAAGGGGAAGGTGGTCAAGGCGTGGGCGATGGAGAGCGTGAACGAGACGGACGTGAAGCCGGTGGAGGAGGCGCTCAAGAAGGCGACCGAGAAGAAGGACAAATAGCCGCGAGCCGCAGGCGAGCGCGTCGGAGGCACGAGAAGTGACCGAGCACCGATCGCTCATTCGGATGGTGGACTGGGCACTCGGATTGACCCTGTTCACCATCACCGTGATCGTCTTCGTGCTCCCCACCTGCACGACGGCCACGGCAATGGTCAGCAGCGCTTCGATCCGCATGCAGTTGGACAACGAGACTCGGCCACCGGACTCGGCAACCGACTCCGAGAAAGAAGTGTGGGACGCCCAACGGCAGTCGGCCCGTCGTGTGGTTCATGACACCACGGGCAGTTCGATTTGGCCCGTGGTAATCGGGGTCGGATTGCCAACGGTTGGCCTGCTCATCGCCGTGTACGTCATCCTGTCTCGGTTGCGTGGCCGCTTGATTCGTCAACAGTAGGCGACTCAATACACCTTGTCGATCACGCTGACGCTGCTGGGCAGGATGAGGTTCGGGCGGTTGCTCACGTCGTACACCATGTCGTGCGGGTCGATACCCAGGTTCTTGTACACGGTGGCGAGCACGTTCGGGTACGGCACCGGGTCGTTCTTCGCCTCACCGGCGATGGCGTCGGTGCTGCCGATCACCTGCCCGACTTTCATGCCGCCGCCGCTCATCAGGGCGAAGTTCACCCGCGCGTGGTGATCGCGGCCGGCGTCCTTGTTGATCTTCGGCGTGCGGCCGAACTCGCCCCACACCACCACCGTGCAGTCCTTGTCCAGCCCGCGGGCGTACAGGTCTTCGACGAGTGCGGAGATGCCCTGGTCGAACGTCGGCAGGTGAGTCTTCAGGTGCTTGAAGTTGCCGCCGTGCGTGTCCCAGAAGCCGTACCCGAGCGTGACCACGCGGGCACCGGCCTCCACCAACCGGCGGGCCATGAGCAGTTGCTCGTTCCACAGCGGGGCGCCGTCGCCCAGATGCTTCGGGCTGCCCTTGCCATAGCGGTCGCGGAGGGCCGGCGGCTCTTTGCTGATGTCGAGCGCGTCCACCAGCTTACTGCTGGTCAGCACGTCGAACGCGCGGTCGTGGAAGGTGTCCACGCCCAGGGTGCCGGTGGTGTCGGCCGTCTTCTTCAGCTTGTCCATGTCGGCCAGGAGCGACTGGCGGTCGTGCAGGCGGTCGGCCGACACGGTCAGGTTCTTCATCACCGCCACCTCGTCGCCGTCCACCTTCACGGCCGCCGCCCCGCGGCCCAGGTTCATCGGCCCCGGCGAGTTGTACGGCTTGTGCTGCATGGTCGGCGACAGGTCGATGAACGCCGGCACCAGCGGGTCGGTCGCCCCCTGCACCTTCGCCACCACGCTGCCGAAGTGCGGGCGTTTCTCCCGCTTGGCCGCGTCCATCGGGATGCCGGTGTAGCTCATCCAACTGCTGTGCTCGTCCGGCTGGCCGACCACCGCCCGCAGCACGATCAGCTTGTCCATCACCTTGGCGATCTTGGGCAACTGGTCGCTGACTTGTACGCCGGTGAGGTTGGTGGAAATGGGTTTGAACTCGCCGCGGACTTCGGCCGGGGCATCGGGCTTCAGGTCGAACGTGTCCTGGTGGGCCATGCCCCCGGACAGGTAAACCATGATGACCGACTTGTGCGCCTTCTTCTTGCCGCTCGCGGCGTCGGCCCGCATCAGGTTCGCCAGCGTCAGCCCGCCGAGGCCGAGCGCCCCCACTTGGAGGAACGAGCGGCGGGAGTGACCGTCGCAGAAACGGCCCGCGGAGCCTTGGAAAGTCAGCATGGCGAACGGCCCGAAACGTGGGGGCGGGGTGGGAATGGAAGTGTACCAGACGTTCCGCCCCGCTGCCACCGCGAAAGGCGGCGATGCGCCGTCGATCCGGGTTCGCCTTGCACCAAGGCCATCAGGCAGTTGTTGCCGACGGCGTGTACGTTGTGCGACAAAAGAGAAACGGGCACGATGTGACCGGGTGAACCATGTCACACGTCGCCCTCATCGTCGATCTGGACGAAACGCTGTGCGTCACCTTCCACCACCCAGTGGTGAAGGGCGTGCAAGTTCTACGACGGCTCGACGCCACGCGGGTTCACGTTCACTACGTGACGGCCCGCACGACCGCCTCCAAACGCGGCACCGACGTGTTCCTGCTCCTGCACGACTTGCCGCACCCCGCGAACGTGTTGTACACCCCGTTCCACACCGGCACCCGCGACCACAAGCTGAAATGTCACGTTGAGCTCGCTGGACGGTTCCAAGTGCTGGCGAGCATCGGTGATGCGGACGAGGAGTCGGAGGCCAGCGCCGCGGCAGGCATTCCGTTCGTGCGGGTGGACGTGGACCGGCCGGAACTGGCGTGGGCGGAGTTGGAGGCGTTGCTGCAGGCGGCGGGGGTGATGCTAAAGGTCGTGGTCGAACGGCTCCCGCAGGGAGCGTGAGGCCCGACGGCCAACCCACACACTGAACGGGTGATTGGTCGTCGGGCCTCGCAGTCCTGCGGACTCGCTCGACCACGACCTACTTCAGCGCCGCCCTTAATTTCACCGCGGCCAGTTCCGGCGGCACAGAGTTGATGAAGCACCCGCTGCCCCACTCGAACCCGGCCGCACGGGCCGTCTTCGGTGCAATTTCAATGTGCCAGTGGTAGTACGGCATGTTCCCCGCCCGCAGCGGCCCGCAGTGCAGGTACCAGTTGTACGCCGGGCCGCTCAGCACCGCGTCAATCGCCAGCAGCAGCCGCTTCATCTGCACGGCCAGGGTGAACAGCTCGACATCGGTCGTCGTCTCGAACCGGCTGTCGTGGGCCTTCGGCAGCACCCACGTCTCGTAGGCGAACCGCGGGGCGAACGGGCAGGCGGTGAAGAACGTGTCGCCGTCCTCGACCACCCGCAAGGCCGATTCCGCCTCGAACCGCAGCATGTCGCAGTACACGCACCGCCGCTCGCGGCGGTAGTAGTCGTTGCCGGCTTCGAGTTCGGCACGGATGGCGTCGGGCACGATGGGCAGGGCGATGATCTGCGAGTGCAGGTGCGCCAAACTCGCCCCGGCCTCGGCCCCCACGTTCTTGAACACGCTGGCGAACGCGAACCGCGGGTTCTTCGCCATCTCCTTCAACCGCTCGCGATAGGCCACCAGCAGGCGGGCGAACTCGGCGTCGGTCAGCGTGGTCGGGTCGGAGTCGTGGCGGTCGGTTTCGATCACCAGCTCGTGCCGGCCGTACCCGATCATCGCCTCGGAGAAGCCGTCGGGCGTGATGCCGAGCGGGGACGAGTCGGCCAGCTCCTTCACCGCCGGGAACTTGTTCGGCACCACGCGGAGCTGCCAGCCGGGGCCGTCGGGCGTGCTGCCGGGGTCGCGGACGGCGTACACCTCGCTCGGCACCATCCTCTCGCCGCCGGGGCAGAACGGGCAGACGCTCTTGGCGGCGGCGTCGCGGCGGGGGTGCGGCTCGCCGTGCTGGAGTTGGATCGGACGAAGTGCCCGCTCGGGGGCGAGCACCACCCACCGGCCGGTGACCGGACAGCGGCGGTACTCGGGGGTGGTGATGCCGGCCATAAATCAAGCCCGTAGGGTGGGTCCAGCGACGGCCTCCGTCGCGCCGACCCACGGGCATTCTCCCTGCGTGGG